>CAZRYP010000063.1:4434-10563 GCA_964604295.1 uncultured Treponemataceae bacterium | reverse complement strand
CTCTTCTCCGTGCCCGCGGCTATCTTCCTTTCCGTCGCCCTCTACGAATGCCGCGTATACTTCCTGCGCAAGACGGTCCAGACCCTCGCCTACCTGCCCCACTTCCTGTCCTGGGTCATCATGTACGCCATCCTCCTCGCCATCCTTTCGCCCTCAAACGGGGTGCTCAACGATGTCATCAAGCTCTTCGGAGGGGAACCGATCTCCTTCCTCACGGAAACCAAGGCCTTCCCCTGGCTCGTCCTTCTCTCCGACACATGGAAGGAGATGGGATGGAGCGCGATCATATTCCTCGCCGCGTTGATGGGCATAGACCCTTCCCTCTTCGAAGCCGCCACCGTCGAAGGGGCCAACGCCTGGCAGAGGGTTAGGCTCATCACCCTGCCCTCGATCCGGCCCGTCATCGTGATGGTCGTGCTCCTTCGCCTCGGCACGATTCTCGACGCCGGCTTCAACCAGATATTCATGCTCTATTCCCTGCCCGTGTACAGCGTCGCCGACATCATCGACACATGGATCTACAGGCAGGGTCTCCTGGAATTCAGGTTCGGGCTGGCGACGGCGGTAGGCCTTTTCAAGGGAGTGTTCGGCCTCGTCCTTATCACGGTCTCCAACAGGCTGATCCGGAAGTATACCGATTCGGGGCTCTATTGAGGATGAAAATGAAGAGCAGCATACGATTGACGAAGACAGACAGAATTTTCCACACCTTTGTCGACGGCAGCCTCCTCCTGATCCTAGCCATCCTCATCATCCCCATCTGGAGCACGATAACCCTCTCCTTCCGCCCCAATGACTTCATCGGATCGGCCCTGGACGGCATGCTCCTGGCCCCCTGGAAATGGTCCACCGCGGCGTACAAGGCCCTCCTGGGCCACAGGGCCTTCCTGACCTCGACCTTCAACAGCTTCAGGATCTTCTTCGAGGGCGTGGCCGCAGCCCTCTTCCTCACGGTTCCCCTGGCGTACTCGCTCTCCATCAAGACCCTTCCAGGCAGGAAGCTTCTCTATGGACTGGTGATCATACCTTACCTGTTCAACGTGGGACTCGTCCCCAACTATCTTCTCGTCACGAAGCTGGGACTCATGAACACGCTCGCTGCCGTTTTCCTCCCCGGCGCCATCAGCGTCTACAACACCCTGATAATGAAAAGCTTCTTCGAGGGAATCCCCGAGGAACTGAAGGAGTCCGCGCGCATCGACGGAGCCTCCGAATTCACCGTCCTCGTCAGGATCATCATGCCCCTGTCCAAGCCCATCCTGCTGACCATAGGACTCTACTACGGCGTCCATTTCTGGAACGACTTCTTCAACGCCATGCTGTACATCAACGACAACAGCCTCCAGCCCCTGCCCATCCTCCTGAGGAATATCCTGCTTTCCTCGGGCATGAACGAATATGTAGAAGTGAACGCCTTCGGCGAAGCGCCGATCGCGGCGATCAAGGCGGCCAGCGTCTTCCTCGCGGCGATTCCCATGCTCGCCGCATACCCCTTCATCCAAAAGTACTTCGTGAAGGGCACGATGCTGGGGAGCGTGAAAGGCTGAGTCTCCACGAAGCCGGGTTTTATGTGGGGCGACCAGCCCCCTGCGAATATTCCAAGGAGGTTTCCATGAAACGAACAATCAGGATCATGATGACGCTCATCCTCGCCGCGGCATGCATCGGATCGGTTTTCGCCCAGTCCGACAAGAAACCGGTGACCATCGACATGTGGTACGGCGCCGCCATCACCGAAGCGGGACCGCCGCCGGACGACTGGATCGTGTACAAGATCCTGCGCGAAAAGCTGGGAATCGAGCTCAAGGTAACGGCCGAACCCTCGAACGAGAACGACCAAGACGTGAAGATCCTGGCCTCGGCGGCGGCCAACCAGCTGCCCGATCTCTTCATGGTGCGCCGCGACCCCTGGCAGGTGCTGATCAGGCAGGGTCTCGTCGCCCCCGTGGACGACATGTACCCCCTGATGCCGAACAGGCTCGAGAACTACTTCAACGCGGAATCGGTGGCATTCTCGACCATCAAGGGCAAGAGCTATGGATTCGCCTTTCCCGGATCCCTCCAGAAGAACGAAGGTCTCGTCATCCGCAAGGACTGGCTCGCGAAGCTGGGCCTCAAGATGCCTACGACCCTCGACGAGCTCTATGATGTATGCCACGCCTTCACTTTCAACGACCCGGACGGCAACGGCAAGAACGACACCTACGGCTACGGCGCCTTCGTCGAGTATTTCGACCAGGAGCAGTATCTCGGCAGACGCTTCGAGCCCATCATGGCGGCTTTCGGCGTGGCCGGCACCTGGAACATGACCGAGAAGGATTTCGGCCTCAACGTGAAGAAGCCCGAGTTCCTCGAGGCGCTGAAGTTCGTGAACAAGATGATCGAGAACAAGGTCGTGGATCCCGATTGGCCGAGCCTCAAGAAGGACGACTTCCGCGCCGCCTGGAAACAGGGAAAATTCGGCGTCATGCGCGAACAGATGGCCGCTCTCGCCGCCCAGGCCAACTACGCGCCCTTCGACAAGAACTTCCCGAACGGCGAATGGGCGGCCCTTCCCCCTCCCAAGGGTCCGAAAGGCCTTTCCGCATCCGGCGTCATGGACGCGAATTACAGGATCTATGCGGTTTCTCCCAAAGCCATCAAGGCCGGAAAGAAGGAAGCCATCGCGAAGCTCCTGGACTGGATGGCCACCGATGAAGGTTACAGGCTCATAGGCTGGGGCATCGAGGGCGTGAACTATTCCGTCGACGCGAACGGCGATATCTCCGAGAAGAATGTGCCAGCCGACACCAAGTTCTCTTCACCCAAGGGACAAACGGTCACCCAGCTCCGCAACATGGTCTTCTACAACAGCGCCCTGGAGCTCGGCGCCCGGTATCCCTACTACACGACCGCGAACGGCCGCAAGATCGGTCCCATGCCCTACCTGAAGTCTTTCCAGTCCTACCCCTGGATCAACATCACGGGCGCGGGCACGATCGCCCCCTCGCCGAACAACGCGGACCTCAAGCGCTACATCAACCAGGGCGTGCAGGAATTCGCGCTCGGCAAGAAACCTCTCACGAAGGAGAACTACGACGCCTTCATCGCCCAGATGGACAAACTGGGCGCGGCGGCCTGGGAAAAAGCCGCCAGGGCGCAGATGGACGAGAACGGTTACCTGAAATAGAGCTCCGGAACGAAGCGCGCGGGGGAGAATCTCCCCCGCGCGCTTTCAGGGATATACCCATGGACAAGCAAGGGAAAGCCGCATACCGGAACCTGCTCGAGGACTGCGTCGAATCGGTCCTCGAAGGATGCCGGCCCGAGAGCCTGAGATGGAATTACGAGACCGGACTCCTCCTCTGCGCGATCCGCGAAGCCTCGGTCAGGCATTTCGCGCATCGCTGGGACGAGAGCGTCAGGAAGCTCGTCAACCTGCTCGTGGCTCCGGACGGGTCCATCCGCGGTTATCTGAAGGAAGAATACAACCTCGACCAGATCAACGCGGGCAAGATTGTTCTCGAGCTATGGAAGGACGGGGGCGACATCCGCTACGCCCACGCCCTCGAAAGCCTCCTAGCCCAGCTTTCCGCCCATCCGCGCACGGATTCGGGATCGTACTGGCACAAGAAGATCTATCCGCACCAAGTCTGGCTGGACGGACTCTACATGTTCGGACCTTTCGCCGCCCGCTGCGCTGCGGAATTCTCGAAGCCCGAACTCTTCGCCGACCTCTGTTCCCAGCTGTTCTGCGCGCGGGATGCCATGAAGGACAGGGTCTCAGGCCTCTACTACCACGCCTGGGACGAGTCCCGGAGCCAGCGCTGGGCCAATCCCGGGACAGGCCTCTCCCCCCACGTATGGGCCAGGGCGGTGGGGTGGCTGGCCATGGCCCTGATCGATGTCCTGGACTGGCTCCCGGAGGAGTACCCCTCGAGGCCGGAAGTCGTGACTATGTTTTCCGGGCTGATGTCGGCCGTCGCCCAAGCCCAGGACGAGTCGGGTCTCTGGTTCCAGATCCCCGACATGCCGGAGCGGGAAGGCAACTATCTCGAGGAATCGGCTTCCTCGATGTTCGCCTATTCCATGTACAAGGGAATGAGGCGAGGAATCCTGACGACAGCCGAATACGGGAAAGCGGCCGACAAGGCCATGGAAGGCATCGTCGGCCGCTTCATCTCGAGGGACTCGTCGGGCAAGGTGCACGTCAACGGCATGTGCAAGGTCGCCGGGCTGGGAGGAAATCCCTGCAGGGACGGATCCTTCGCCTACTACATGAGCGAACCCGTCGTCTCGGACGACTACAAGGGCACGGGACCCTTCATTCTCGCGCTCGGCGAAGCCCTGGACCGATCGGAGGGACATCGCATAAAAGCGCCTTGACAGGGGAGAACCCAATGCAACAGTATAAAGGACAACGATCCGACACAGGTTCCCGAGGATCACATGAAGAAGATTCCCCCAGCCGCGCTCATCGCATGGCCAGTATTCATGTTTCTCCTCACCGGGTTCTTGTCGGCCCAATCCCGGATCCTCATCGCCACCAACAGCTATGAACCCTTCTATGGCGAGTCTCTCCCCAGGAACGGCCCTTTTCTCGAAATCGTCCGTACCGCATTCTACGGGGCGGGTTATCAGACGGATATCGAATTTCTCCCCTGGGCGCGAGTGATCGCATTGGGAGAAGCAGGGAAATGCGATGTCGTCGCGGGCATCTGGTTCAACACCGGACGCGAAAGCTGGATGGCGGTCTCCGATCCGATCATGGAAAATGAAATGGGACTATTCAAGAGAAAATCCGATCCCCTGATCTTCTCCGGTCTTGCCGACCTGAAAAGCGGGAACATCGTGATCGGCACGGTCGCCGGGTATATCAATCCCGAAGGCTTGAAGAAAGCAGGGATTCAGACCGAGGAAGTGCCCGAGGATGCCCTCAATATCCGGAAGCTGGTGAACGGGCGTATCCGGCTGGCCCTCATGGACAGGCGACTCGGCATACATATCGCCTGTAAATTGCAGCTTCTCGACCAGATAGAATGGATGGCGACCCTGGAATATATTCCCCTGAGGATTGGGATCATCAAGACTGCCGGAAGCGATTGGCGAAGGAAACTCACGGATTTCAACTCGGCGCTCGCCGCGATGAAAAAGGATGGTACTCTCTCTGCAATACTCGCGCGACATGGCTTCAACTCAGCATCGGATATGGGGACCATGCCGCGATGACAAAAAAAACGAAGAGTAGCGCAACCTCCAAGAAGATATCGATCAAGGCGATAGTGATATATGTGCTCGTCCTCGGCGCGACGATAATCATCGCGATTCTCGGAATGGCATACTATGCATACAACCGAAACGAGCAGATCGCGAAAGTCGCTCAAAGCAACGAAGAACTCAGTGACCAGATCATGGCGAGCCTCGAATACCCGGTATGGAATTACGACGACACGCAGATCGGGATCATCCTGGGAAGCGCGTTCCTGAATGAAAACGTGGCGGGCGTCGCATTGGACGCGGATAAGTTGACATTCTCGCTCATACGCGACGGCAAGAAAGCCTCGCCCGGCGCTATTGGACTCCTGCCACCCATGAATCTCATAGTAGGAGAACGCTCGATCTCCCACAACAATATCCGGATAGGAACCCTGAAAGTCTACTCGGACCTCGGCGCCGCCCTGGCCAAGCTCAAGTACGACCTCTTTTTCTTCGGCAGCATCATCGCGATCCTCGACATCTTCCTGGTCGCGAGCCTGTTCGCCCTCCTTCGCGTAACCATCCTCAATCCGCTGGGCGTGCTGGAACGCTATGCCCGTTCTTTCGAGCGGGGGAGCGGACAGGTTTCTTTTGAAAAAGTGAGGTTTTTCGGCGAACTTGCCAGCCTACGGGCTTCGATCGAAAAAATGGTGTCCCTGCTCGAGCAGAGATACGCGGAACTTCAGCGCATCGCCTCGGACCTTGGAGAGAACAGGAAATTCCTCGATGACATGATTCAGAACATACCGGCCATGATCTTCGTGAAGGATGCCGAAAACCTCGCCTTCGTCAAGCTCAATAAGGCGGGCGAAGAACTACTCGGCTATTCCTTTGCCGATCTTGCCGGCAAGAATGACTACGATTTTTTCCCGGCTGCGCAGGCGGATTTTTTCA
>CAZRYP010000063.1:0-4424 GCA_964604295.1 uncultured Treponemataceae bacterium | reverse complement strand
GGAACGTTGATCTATATTCCCTAAGAAAAGATCTTCTCGAAAACAAAAGGGGACCGCATCCTCCATACGAAAAAAATTCCCCTCACCGATGGGTCGGGCATGCCTAAATATCTTCTGGGCATCTCCGAAGACATAACCGAAAAGAAGGATATAGAACGACAGCTCAGAGAACTCAACGCGACCCTTGAATTGCGCGTGGCGGAGCGCACGGCGGTCCTGGAGGGGCTCAACAAGGATCTCGAGACCTTCAGCTATTCCGTGTCCCACGATTTGAGAACTCCATTGCGGGCGATAGAAGGCTTTTCCCAAATGTTGTACCAGGATTATTCCCAGGTGCTCGATTCGGAGGGGAAGCGGAAACTGGGCACTATAATCGCCAACGTCAAGAAGATGGAGACCCTGATCGCCGGACTGCTCGCCTTGTCCAGGGTGGCCAAAGGCGAACTCGCGTTTTCCGAAATCGACATGAATCTCGCGGCATCGGAAGTCTGCTCCGAATTATTGGAAGGGAGTACGCGGGATGAGTACTCCTTGAGTATCGGCGAACTTCCTCCCGCATGGGGAGATAGCACGCTCATCCGGCAAGTGCTGGAAAACCTGCTCTCCAATGCCATCAAATACTCGAGAAAATCCCCGGTCAAGGCCATCGAAATCGGAGCTATGCCAGCGGAAGGCTCCTGCACGTATTATGTCAGGGATCATGGAGCCGGTTTCAACCCGGAATACGGCAACAAGCTGTTCAAAGCCTTCGAGCGTCTGCACGGACAGAGGGAATTCGAAGGGATCGGCATCGGCCTCGCCATCGTGAAAAGCATCATAGAACGCCACGGAGGTTCCGTACACGCCGAAGGGACGCCCGATCAAGGCGCCACCTTCTATTTCACCATTCCCCACAGGCCCGTGTAGGCATTCATGGCTTCCCGGGGAAACCGGTCAGCGAGCGGGCGACCAGGTTCGTCAGCGATTCCACCTTCATTCCCAGATTGTAGTGCTCGTTCAATTCGGTCAGCTGGGTGTGGCAATTCTCGCATGCCGTGCAGATGACATCGGCCTTCGCCGCCTTCACCTGTTCGGCCTTGACCTTGCCCGATCTCATGCGGAAATCCTGTTCGCCGAGGGATATGAGACCGCCCCCGCCGCCGCAGCACCAGTTTTCCTCGCGCGTCGGTGTCAGTTCGACGAAATTTTTTGTCAGCGCTCCGATGATGCGGCGCGGTTCCTCGATGACTCCGCCGTTGCGCGCCAGCTGGCATGGATCGTGGTAGGTGAGCTTCCCCTGGAACTTGCCGGGGTCGACGCTGATCCGCCCTTCATCGAGGTAGCGCGCCACGAGTTCCACGATCGATATCACCGCGAAAGGGTGCCTTCCCGTCATGAATTTCATGACCCGGGTGGCGGTGCCGCATTCCACGATGACGACTTCCTTCACCTTCAGCCGCGTGGCCTCGTCAACGATGCGCGCCGCGATCTTTCCCTGCTTCTGCGCGTCGCCGAGCCACGCCGCAAAGTTGACTGCCTCGAAGTAGCTCAAGGTCCAGTTTTCCCCCGCAGCGTTCATGATCGCGGCGGCGGGGACGATGGAGTGGGCGCCCGAGAGGCCGACGTAGAGGATATCGGCGTCCTGGACGTTGACGGGAATCGTCTTTCTGCCTTCGGGGGTAGGCGCGAGGGCCTCGACCTCCGGAGCGAGATTTTCGAGGGCTTCCAGGTAGTTCCCGCTGGATTCGATGTAGGTCTCGCCCTTGGCTACCGACATGTCGGAGAGCATGGCGAGGATCTGCGGCTGTTTTTCGACGCCGATCAAAAGGATCTTGGCGATGTTCATGACCTGCTGGGTGTCGATGCCGAAGGGGCAGAAGCCGACGCAGCGGCGGCAACCCGTGCAGGAAAAAGCCGCTTCGTAGGCTTTGTCGATGCCGATATCGTCGAAGGGAATGGTTTCGCCGAGCCAGGGAGCGAATTTGCCCTGGAGCTTGAAATAGCGCTTGAAGAGCTTCCTGATGACTTCGGCCCTTCCCACCGGCGTGTATTTGGTTTCGGGGATGGAGGCGTAGACATGGCACGCCTCGACGCACAGGCCGCAGCGGGCGCAGGTTTCGAGGTAAAGCCTCATGGAACGGTTCAGTTTCGTCTCGAAGAGGCGCTTGAGGTAATTGGTCGTAGGTTCATCCAGCATTCATTTCCTCCTCAGGACGTTCAGCGGAAGGCTGAAGAAGCTGTGGACGATCTTGCTGAAGGGAAGGATCATCATGAAAAGCTCAGCGAGGAAGACATGGAGGACGATGAAGTGGTAATGCGAGCCGTGCAGCACAGTCCTCGGGTCGGCGAAGGAAAAGCCCGAGAGTATGCCGAAATAATTGCCGAAATCGGCTTTCGTCATGACGAAGCCATTGGCTGTCCATGAATTTCCCCAGCTGATCATGTCTCCCAGGAGGAAGGTGAAGAGGAGGAGAAGAAGGAGCAGATAGTCGGCAGGCACCGAAATCTGCCTCTCCTGGCCTTTGAAGCGCCTGATGAGGAAATAGAACGCGGGCAGGGTCACCGAAACCCCGACAAAGCCCGCGCCCACCATGTGGCGCGAAGCGGCCGGCATTATATGTATGTTCGGAAAGAGATCGAAATGCCCGAGGATGAGGAAGAGGATGCCGACATGGAACCACATCAGGAAGAACCAGAAAACCGGCTTCCGCTTCCTGATGGAAGGCATGCCGAAGGTGTCGCCCAGGGCGGCGAGGAGGGGTCGATTCCTGGCCGGGTAGGTCTTGAGGGAAAAGGCCGGCGCGGGCGCCGCGAGGATGGATGCGATCCTGAGGACGATTCCGAGGGCCATGACGGCGATAGAGAGGTACACCAGGGGCACCATGATGAAGTAGTACAGACCGTCCAGGAAAAGGGCGAAACCAGTATGGGCGACTGCCTGGGACGCGGCGCTCACCGCGTTCACGGCGCTGGCGGCGCTCACGGCGACGACGGTCGTCGCCGTGACGGATAGCGGATCCATGGCGATGCCTTACTTCTGCCGCTTCACGAAGAAACGGATCAGCCCCGGTTCCTGTCTAGTCTCGAGCACGGCGTTGCCCGTCGATTTGGCCCAGGAAGGGACGTCGGCGAGGGAACCGGGATCGGTGGAGAGCATCTCGATGACATCGCCCACCTTGCTCTTGGCGATTTCCATGCTGAGCCTGACGATGGGCATGGGACAGGCGAGCCCTTTGCAATCGAGCGTCTTGGAAACGGTGAATTCGGACATACTCTCCTCCTCAGATGAACAGCTGGACGGCGGATTCCTTCGCTTCGGCGAGGAATGAAGCCACTCCGCATACTTTCAAGCCGGGATAATCGATCATCTCTTCCTTCTTCATTCCCATGAGATCCATCGACATCTCGCAGATATAAATCTCCACGCCCATCATGGCGGCCACTTCGAAAAGCTGGTCGAGACTGGCCACGTTCTTCTTCTTCATCAAACCTTTGATCATGGCCGTGCCCATGCCGGCCATGTGCATCTGGGACAGGGTGAGCTTGTTGCGGCCTTTCGGAAGCATGAAGCCGAACATTTTGCCCAGGAAGTTCTTGCCGCCGATCTTCTTGGCCGGATCGCGCAGGGCGGCAGTGCCCCAGAAGGTATAGAAGAGCACGACCTTCATGCCCATGGCCGCGGCTCCCGTGGCGATGATCATGGAGGCGATGTGCTTGTCTAGGTCGCCCGAAAACACGACCATGGAGATCTTGTTCTCCATGCCGGGGGCGGAATCCACCTTAGCCTTGAGCTCAGAGAGCTCTTTTTCAATATCCATGGGTCTGTCCTTTTATGGAAATTAGTTGTCGCCTGAACAGCAACCTTCGAGACAATGGAGAAGTTCGACAAGGTGGGGCTGGGCCAGGCGGTAGACCGCAAAGCCGCTTTTTCTGCTGAAAGCGACGAGACCGGCCATGCGGAGAATGCGCAACTGTTGGGAGACGAGGGACTGTGGGAGACCGAGCTTCGCCGTCAACACGCTCACATTCGCCTCGGATTCGCGGAGATGGGCTACAATCATGAGCCTGTGAGGATGGGAGAGAGCCTTTATGATTTCGGCGACTTCCGTCGCCAGCGACAGATCCTGTCTGAGATCGCCCATGTTTGCCGGGATTCCTTTCGGATATGTCGATATCTTTCTATCGTTATATCTTTATATGACGATATTCCGATAAGGCTTTTGTGTCAATGAGTGCATGGTATATTCCCGGCTCGCCTAGTTCTTCATGCAGATATGCATGGCTGCTGTAGTGAACGCTCTTGGCAGCGCCAGGATATTGGGCGTATCGCCGACATATTTTTTCTTCGCATCGTCGAGCGCTTCCTCGAATGATGCCCTCGTTTTCATGCCCATCCCTCGCGCCAAGCCTGGCATCACGGCACCGACGATATAAATGGCCGAGCT
>CAZRYP010000062.1:0-10692 GCA_964604295.1 uncultured Treponemataceae bacterium | reverse complement strand
CCGCCGGTCCGATGAAGCTCATCGTGCCCTGGGCCACGCTTTCGCAGCTGCCCATGGCCGTCGCCCTCGACTTGTTCCGGAGGGAGTTGCCGCAGACGACATTGCAACAGAGCCCGGCTTCCGTCGAGCCCAGCCACCAGGCCATCACCCCGACCATGCCCAGCGCCCATCCGCCCGCCGCCCCGAGGAGGAGATAGCTCAGCGCCACGATGGCCAGGCCGCGGAGATACAGTTTCTTGGTGCCGGACCGCCTCAGGAAGGAGGCGCCCACGAGGCCGTAGAGGGCGCTGATAGCCATGCCCATGCCGTTGGCCAGGCCCAGGGTCGTGCCCGTGGCGCCCAGTCCGACTATGTAGATGCCGAGATAGGGGAATACCATCTGGTAGAGTAGCTTGTCGAGAGAAGCGCGCGCCGCCGTGACCTTCCAGTTCCTGGGCTGGGCGGCGATGAAGCCCAGCCTCCCCTTGTCTCCTGCCATGCGATACCATCCTTGTTCCGCGGTACTATCGCACGAAGGAAAGGCACTGTCAAACGAAGGCCGCGGATGACAGCGCCTGTTCCCGGGGGATTTCTCACCAGGCCGGGACGAAGCTCCCGTTGTAATTGCTGTTGAGCCAATCCCTCACTTTCTCGGACTGCAGGGCCTTGAGCAGGGCGACGACGCGCCAGTCGTTCGCGTCCCCCTTGCGAGTGGCCAGGATGTTGCCGTAGGGCGACTCCGCGCCTTCGATGATGAGGTTGTCCCGGGCGGGAAAGAATCCCGCCTGGGTGGCGAAGCTGCCGTTGATGACGGCCGCCGCGGCGTCGTCCAGAGTGCGCGGAAGCTGGGGCGCCTCGATTTCCTTGAACACGAATTTCTTGGGATTCTCGACGATGTCGCGTATCGTGGCTTTCAGGCCCGATCCGGGGGCTAGTTTGATGAGTCCCTTGTTCTGGAAGAGGACGAGGGCGCGAGCCTCGTTCGTGGGATCGTTCGGGATCGTGATCACGGAACCGGCAGGTATGTCGCCCAACTTCTTGTACTTCCTCGAGTAGAGGCCGAGTGGGGCCACGAAGACCTGGCCCGCGGGCTCCAGCGCGAGCTTCCTCTCGTTCGCGAAGTTGACGAGATAGGGCGTATGCTGGAAGAAGTTCGCGTCTATCTGCTTCTCGGCGAGGAGAAGGTTGGGCGTCACGTAATCGGTGATCTCGATGATCTCGAGCTTGATGCCCTGGGCGAGAAGATCGGCCTTCACGAGGTTAAGAAGGTCGGCGTGGGGTATGGGGTTGGCGCCGACCTTGAGGGTGACGGGCTTCTGCGCGCTCTGGGCGAAGGCGGGAAGCGAGAGGGCGGCGAAAGCCAGCGCGGTTGCGAGAGCCAGGGATAAGGATCGGATATGCGTGCGGTTCATTGTGAACCTCCTGATATGAGATCATGCCGCCTCAAGCGGGGCATTGGGGGGACTGTTTCGGATCAGCGCTTCAGCTTCAGGTTCCGCGTGATCGCGTTGCCCGTCATCTGGATGCCTTCGACGAGGAAGATGATGGCGAGCACCGAGGCTATCATGATGTCGGTCCTGAACCGCTGGTAGCCGTACCTGATCGCCAGGTCCCCGAGTCCGCCCCCGCCGATGACCCCGGCCATGGCGGAATATCCCACCAGGCTTATCATCGTGAGGGTGAGGCCCGAGACAAGCGAAGGCAGGGCTTCGGGCACGAGAATGGCGAAGAGGATCCTGGCTTTCGAGGCGCCCGAGGCTATCGCGGCGTCGAGGATTCCGGAATCCACTTCCGCGAGTGAGGACTCGACGATCCGCGCCACGAAGGGGCTCGCCGCGACGGAAAGGGGCACGATGGCCGCTATCGTTCCGAGGCTCGTCCCGACGAGGAGGCGCGAAAGGGGAAGGACCAGCACCATGAGGATGATGAACGGAAAGGACCTGAGCGTGTTGATGGCCCTGTCGGCGATTTTCTTGACGATGGAGAGTTGCCTCGCGTGCTCGGAAAGCCTCTCGTTCGACATGAAGTAGAGCGAGAGACCGAGGCTTCCGCCGAGCAGGCTCGCGATCGAGGTCGAGGCGAACACCATGAGGATGGTTTCCAGCAGGGGCCGGGCGAGAAGGTCGGCTATCTCACGCATGGCTGACCTCCGCGACGAAGCTCCTGGCCGTCTCGGTCCGCGGTCCGGCGAATACCGACGCGACGGAGCCGCTCTCGATGATGGTGCCGCCCGAGATGATGGCGACGTCGTCGCATACCCTCCTGACCACTTCCATCTGGTGGGTCACCATCACGACGGTGAGGCCGAATCTGCGGCGCAGGGACCCTATCAGATCCAGTATGGACCTCGTCGTCTCGGGATCGAGGGCGCTCGTCGCCTCGTCGCAGAAGAGGATTTCGGGGTTGTTGGCGAGGGCCCGGGCTATGGCGACGCGCTGGCGTTCGCCTCCCGAGAGCCTGCCCGCGGGTCTGTCGATCTTGTCCGAAAGGCCGACCAGCTCGACGAGCTCCCCTACCCTCTCGCGTATGGCCGGCCTGGACCAGCCCGCGGCCTCGAGGGGAAAGGAGACATTGCCGCCGACGGTCCGCGACGAGAAGAGATTGAAGTTCTGGAACACGAACCCGGCCTTCCTGCGCGCGTCGAGCAGGTCCTGGCCCCTGGCTCCCGATACGGGGAGGCCGGAATAGAGGATTTCTCCCCCGTCGGCTTTTTCAAGGAGCGAGGCGATCCGGATGAGGGTGGTCTTGCCCGCCCCGCTCCGGCCGATGATGCCGAAAATCCTGCCCGCCGGGACGGAGAGGGATACTCCTCCGAGAACGGCATGGGGGCCGAAGGATTTGCGGATTTCCCTGACGGTCAGGGCCGGGTTTCCGAGCTGAGGCGTCGATGCTGTCTGGCTGGCTAAGGTCTGGTCGGGCTCTAGAGGGTGGGGTAATGCGGCCTGTTCCGGCCGCTTCGCATGAAACATAAGGAATCTTTAATATACTGCATGGCTGTTTCCTTTCGGGCACCATACAATGGAGCCCGCGCGGCTGTCAAGCGGGAATTTCTGCGGGAATGCCATGGGAATACCACGGGAATGCCGCGGCGAAAAATTAGCATTTGCATATTCAGGGGATCGGTTATACAATTGAATCTGTCTTCATGCCGCACGGCGTGGACGCTCCAGCCAATCGTTCCAGGCCCGCCGGCGAAGGCAACCAACCTCTACAGCTGTAACAAGGAGAGAACGATGAAGAAATTCGCGATGTTCGCAATCCTGCTCTGCATGGTGACCGCCATGGCCTTTGCCCAGACCACGACCCCGGCGGGCGAACCCCATGCCGACGTCGGGGATCTGATGGTCAACGTAGGAGTCAACCTGGGATGGCACGGCATCGGCCTCGGCGGCGGAGCCGAATACATGTTTTACAAGTGGGACATACCCAATTTCGCCCCCCTGACCTTCGGCGGCGCGGGCAAGGCTGCCCTCTCCCTCACCTTGGGCATCGACATCGACCTCGCGGCCCTTGCCACCATGCACTTCAGCCTGAATTCATTCGACAGCCTTCCTCCCTTCCTCAAGAACCTGGACTGGTACTGGGGTCTGGGCCTGGGTGTAGGCATCGGAAGCAGCGGCGGCGTGGGTATCTCCACGGGCAGCGGGCTCTGCTACTATCTCAACCCCACCCTCGCGATCAACGCCGATTATTTCTACACGAACTACTTCGGTTCGGGCTCGGGCGGCTCGAGCGTCCTGGGCATCAGGCTGGAACTCTGACCCATCCCCTTCCCCGAAAGGACCGGCCTTCGAGGCTGGTCCTTTTTTTATCCGATATGAAGTCCCGGCGGAACCCTTTCCCTTGACGCCTGCCTGCGGGCGCACTATCATTGGTCTTCAATATTCCTTCGAGCTTTCGCTCCTACCGGCGAGACGCGGGGCTTCGCTCCCCCGCCTTGTCCACGGACGAAAGCCATTGGGTCGGTCTGGAAACGGTACGGCCTTCCGCGTTTGAAAAGGGGGAATCATGGCTCGCCGCATGCCGTCGGATCATCGCGTCCGGACGGCGCTTCTCTGTGTGGTCGCGACACTCCTCCTCCTCGCTCCAGCCGGCGCCTTCGACCTGCGATTCAACGGCAGCCCCAGAACCCTTCCCGCCGACGCCACGCTCCGCTCCCTCTCCTACTCCATCCCTTCGAAGGGGGGCGCGGAGCGGGGACTCGCCCTCCCGGAACTCCTGCCTCCCCTCGTTGACGCCTGGAGCCTGGAATGCGTCGGCTCGGGCGCGACGAAATCCTGGACGGGAGAAGGTTTGGCGGACAGGCTGGGCGAATACTATCTCGTGGAATCGGAATCGGGCGGCTGGGACTTGCTCGCGCCCGACTCCAGGATCGCTTCCGTTCGCTCGATCGCCATACGCGGGGATGCCGCCGCGGAGCGCGAGCTGGAAATCTGGCTTTCCTGGGAAGGCGTACCCGCGCTCAAGGCCGAGATCGAGCGCTGGGCGACCCTGACCGGGACGAAGGTCAGGGCGGTGGATGTGCCCGACACGCGGTCCAAGCTCCTGGCTGTCCTGCGCGGCGGCGGCCGCGTGCCCGATCTCGTCATGATCCAGTCCGACAATGTGTCCGACCTGGTGGCGGCCCAGGCGCTCCAGCCCCTCGACAGACTCGATACCGGCCGGGTGGCGGAGAAGGGCCGGGCGGCCTTCAGCGATGGAGGCAGGCTATGGGCCATGCCCTTCTACTTCGACGTCCAGCTCGTCTTCTTCAACAGGAAGCTGATGCCCGCCCCGAGCTCCCCCTCCTGGACGACGGCCGAGATGGAAGCCGCGGCCGCCGCCGCGAAGCGAAGCGGCAAGACAGCCATATCCTGGAATGTCTATTCGGCCTACTGGCTCCTCCCCTTCGCCCTGGGATTCGGCAAGCCTTCCATCGTCGACCCCGACGGAGGAGTCCGTCCCGACGACGAGGGAACGAAGAGGGCCGTCTCCTGGATACTTTCCATGATCGATAAAGGCCACCTGGAGCCCCTGGAGCGGGACGCGATGGTCGCGCGATTCGCCGCGGGCGATATCGCCATGATACTCAGCGGGTCCTATTCCATCCCTGAATTCGAGCGGATAGGCCTGGATTTCGGCGTCGCGCCCTATCCGGTGGTTTCATCCACAGGGAAGCCGGCGGCTCCCCTCCTCGATTACAAGGGCTTCGCCATGACGCGTTCGACCCGTTCCCCCGCGAGCGCCCGGAGGCTCCTCGAGCATCTCTCCGGCATCGGCGTCCAGCAGCGCTTCTGCTCGGCCCTCTCCAAGCTTCCCGCGAACGGGGATGCCTGGCAGGTCTCGGAGAAGGCCAACCGCTACCACGCCCAGCTCGCGAGGAGCGCCGAGATCGGCGCCGTCATTCCGCCGGGTCCCGGCTACTCCACCTACAAGAACACGATGTGGAAGATCCTGCGATTCATACTTTCGGGGAGCATGAAGCCCGACGCCGCCCTCGCCGAGGCGCGGCGCCTCATAGACGCCAACCTGGGCAGCCCGTGAAAGGGCGGGCACCCCCCGGGATATGGAGTCCCGATGACAGCATGACAAGCGGCGGCTTTCAGCCCCGCAAAAAATAGCATGGAGGAATGAAATGATGTCCAAACGCATGAAAAGCGCCCTCGCCGCCGTCCTGGCGATCGCCTTCGTCCTGGCCGGCTGCGTGTCGCAGAAGCCCGCCCCCGTCCCGCCCGCGGCTCCCGAAGCCACGACGGCCGCGTCGGCAACGCAGGGCTCATGGAGCGTGGAGCTGAGCGGCGTGAGGAAGGACAGCCTGAACGAAGCCTACTACCGCAAGATCAAGGCGGCGGGCAAGGAATTCGTCCAGAAGACCGTGGACAAGAAGGGCGTCCCCACCACCTATGCCGGCGTCACCCTGCGCGCGGTCATCGCCATGGTCGACGGCACGGATTCAGCCCACCCCTACCTCTTCGACGCCGAACTCTGGGCGAAGGGCTACGAGATCACCCTCACCGCCGCCGACGGCTATTCCGCCACCTTCTCCACCAAGAACCTGGCGCCCGACGCCCTGATCCTGGCCGAATCGGAGGCCGGCAAGCCCCTCGCGAAGCCCATGATCGTCGGGGATTCGGCCAAAAACCTCTGGGTCAAGGACATCGCTTCCATCAGCACGAGCCTCGCCGCGTCGAAGGCCGTCTCCGAAGCCTCGGCCTTCTCGCTCGAACTCGATATCAACGGCACCAAGGCATCCTTCACCCTCGCCGATCTCGAAAAGGATTCCTCCTACATGGAGGACAAGGGCAGCTTCACCACGAGCGCGGGGACGAAGTACTCGAATGTCTACGGAGGCGTGAAGCTCAGGGAAATCCTCGGCCGCTTCATGAACCTCTCGGCCGACGATTCCATCTCCTTCGTCGCCACCGACGGCTACGAGATGACCTACCCCGGCAAGCTCCTGCTCGACGAATCCGACGGCGTCTGGCTCCTGGCCTTCAAGATGGACGGGGACTATCTCCCCAAGGACCCGGGCTACATCAGGACGATCAAGGCCGGCCCGGGCAATCCCAACATCGACGGCCACCTTTCGGTCAAGATGATCAAGCGCATCGTCGTGAAGCAGAAGGATTTCAAGGATTTCACCCTGGCTTACAGCGGAAAGATGGATGGAGCCCTCGACCGCTCCACCGTCCAGTCCTGCGTGAGCTGCCACAAGAAGGAAGTGACCTTCGAGAGAAAGGGGATCAACGGGGTCTACACGGGATTCCCCCTCCACCTCCTCCTCGCCTACGCGGACGACGCGAAGTACGCCCCACACAAGCAGGCCACCGGCATCCTCGCCTATGACGCGGCGGCGGCCAAGGCCGGCTACAAGGTGGAAGTGGTCGCCGACGACGGCTACACGATCACCCTCGATTCGCGCGAACTCGACGCCAACAACGAAGTGATCGTGGCCATGTACAAGGATGGAGCCGGCCTCGGCGCCGACGAGTTCCCCCTCGCCCTCGTCTGGGACAAGAACATCGCCCGCTTGCCCGAGGGCATCAAGAACGTCAAGCGGATCAAGTCGGTCCGCCTCGTGTTTTGAAAAACGCGGCTGAGCCCGGCGGCGGCCCGGAAAGATCCGGCCGCCGCCGGGGCTTCGTGACGGAAGGACGATGAGACCGCCGCTCCTGGGACCATCGAAGGCGGCGAGACTCGCCCTCCTTCCCCTCCTGGTCCTCATCCTCGCCGCCGGCATCCTGCCCTTCGCGGCCGCCCTGGCCAATTCCCTCTACCATGACGGCTGGGGCAGCCCGACCTGGGCGGGATTCGAGAATTTCCGGATTCTCGTCGAGGACAGGGCCTTCGTCCTCTCCCTCGGCATCACCGTATCCTGGGCCCTGCTTTCGGCCAGCCTTTCGGTGGCGACGGGATTTATCGTCGCCTCCGTTCTCCTGGACTCGAGGAAGGGCTTCCGCATCCTCTTCGCGGCCCTTCTCGTGCCCTGGGGCGTCCCCGCCTTCATTTCGGTGCCCGTATGGAGGATGATCATCCACGGAAGCGGGGGAAAATCCATCCTCTCGGCCCTCCTCGGGGTGGAAGTGAACCTCCTGACGGATCCCGTCGCCGGCTTCGCCGCGGCCCTCGCCGTCGACGTGTGGCTGGGCGTCCCCCTCGCCGCCTTCGCCATCTACGCCTCGCTGGGCGCGCAGAATCGGCGCATGACGGAAGCCGCCCTCATGGACGGGGCAGGCAGCTGGACCATCGCCCGCTGGATACGCGCCCCCCAGGCCCGCGCCACCTTCGTCGTGATGTGGGCCCTGGATTTCGTCAAATCGTTCAAGGAATTCTCCGTGCCCTTCCTCATGACCGCGGGAGGTCCCCCCTTCGTCGGGGGCATCACGGAGAAGAATATCGTGGGGGCGACGACGACTCTGGAGATTTTCCTGTACGACGCCTTCAGGAACGAGAACGACTACGGCATCCCCTCGGCCTACGCCGTGGCGGTGGGGGTCCTCGTGGTGATTCTCGTCGCAGCCTGGTCTCGCATCGGAAAGGGAGCGGGGAAGGGCGGAAAGGCGGTGGAGCCGAGGATCGGGGGAAAAGCCTCCGAGATCGGCTGGAAGGGAGCGTGCTGGACCGCGAGGCTCCTCGTGATCGCCTCGGCCACCCTCGTCCTCTACGCGGTCGCCTGGCTCTCCCTCTCCGACCTCCAGGCCGTGTACATCGACGGCCTCCTGCCCCGCTTCCTCTCGGCCCGTCCCTACCTCACCGTCATCCGGGACGAGGGAATCCTGCGCTACTTCCTGAACACCTTCCTGGTGGCCGCGGCGACAGCCCTGCTGATCCCCCTCTTCGTCCTGCCCGCCGCATGGTCCCTGTCGCGGGCGAAGTCGGGGCGGTCGGCGAAAGCCTTCGCCTTCCTCCAGGCCCTGGGCATGACGGGAGGGATACACTCCCTCATCCCCCTCTTCATCGTGTTCAGGATCCTGGGATTGCTGGGCGGCTATGTCCCCCTCGTGACGGTATACCTCTTCCACGCGGTTCCATTTTCCCTCTTCACGCTGAAGGCCTTCCTGGACCGCCTGCCGGGAAGCTACGAGGAAGCGGCCGCCCTCGAAGGCATGAAGCCCCTGTCGTACATGTCGCGGATCGTCCTCCCCCTCTGCGCGCCCGCCCTGGCGGCCGCGATGATGACGGCCTTCATTTCGGCCTGGAACGGCTTCCTCGTCCCCCTGGTCTTCCTCACCGACGACAGGCTCTACACGATAGGGGTGAAGCTGCACTCCTATGTCGGGTCCGTCGCCTCGGGCAACCCCAAGTGGAATCTCTTCGCCGCGGCGAGCGCCATCAACATGCTCTTCGTGGGTCTTTTCCTGTGGCGCTTCAAGAACCCGCTGAGGCGTAACGACGGCGCCGACGACGAAAACTGAGCCTCTCACCTCATGAGGGGAAAGAGCCTGCCCGACCTGAGCCCGAGAACGGGGGTACCCTGGCTGTCGAAGCCGGCGAACAGGGAGAGGGAGAAGGGCGACAGTCCCGCGAAGCTCACCGTCGTGCCGAAAGCGAGGCCGAGGGCATAGCCGTCAGGCAGCGGACCTGCGCCGTCGGCGGCGAGCCAGGCGAAGTCGAAATAGGGACCGAGTTCCATATCCTTCACGAGAAGTATCTCGCCCGCGTCGAACTCCAGGGCCCTGGCCAGCCAGACGAGCTCCAGGTTGGCCACCATGGCGAGAGGAGCCGTCCCGGAAGGATCCCGCCCCCTGTAAGCGTCGCCCGGCTCGACGGAAAGCCCCGAGCCCGAAGCGTCGAAGCGCCCCGCGAGCCTTCCCCTCAGGGAGGCGTTCCCCGAATGGGCGATTCCCGTCCTGACCGCCAGCTCGGGGCCGTAGCGCAGGACGCCCGACAGGGTATCGGCAAAGGCCCCGGGCCTCGCCGTGAGGAAGCCCTTCCAGGGACCTGCGGTCCGGACCTTGCCATGGAGACCGGCCTCGAAGTCCATCCCGGCCCTCGCCTTCCAGGCTATATCCCCCGATTCGAGGGCATAGCTCAGGGAGCCGTCCAGGGTCGGCCTGAAGAGGAGGCTTTCGCCCTTCGAGGTCCAGGACAGGGCTCCGAGGGCTTCGATGCTCGCCGGTTTCAGGAAAAACTCGGGCCAGGGGGAAAAATCGCCCCAGAGCCTCAGCTCGGCGCCCAGGCGGAAGGTGTCGGCGGGATTGACCAGGACCCCCGCGGTCAGCGCCCACTGCCGGCCGGCATCCCCCGACAGCCCGACGATCGACGAAAGCGAAACCCTCGTCCTGCCCGATGAGAGGGCCGCCGCCAGGCCGAGGTAATTCTGGTCGCCCAGGTCCATGGCTGTCGGCTCGAACTCGTCGACAAGCTTATACCTCAGCTTGAAGCGCGTCGAAGGCGTGGCGGAAGGCAGGGCGCCCCTCCCCAGCGCGGCGAGGAGGGGGGGAATCGAAACCTCGTAGCGGCGCCTCGCCTCGACGAGGGCCGGGGGCAGGGACGCGCGGACGGCCGTGGGGGGAAGGCTCCGGACTATCTCGTCGATGACGGCGAGGGCGCTCGCCCGGCCGCGCTCGATGATGGATCCGGGGCTCGCGAACTGCATGTAGGAGACATCCTCCACCCTGTTCCTGATGACGAGGGGAGAGGCTTCCAGCAGCTCCCTGACCCCGGCCCTCGTCTTGCCTATGTCGAAGGAGCGGTTCAGGACGGTGAGGAGGTTGCCGAAGGTCATGGCCTTGTCGTAGAGGGCCGTGGAGACGATGAGGAGGGAGGAATACCGCGAGGCTATCGCCGCGGGCACGAGGTTGGTGGCCCCGCCGTCGACGAGGAGGAATTCCCCGAAGGGCACGGGCTCGAAAATCGCCGGCATGGCGAAGGTCGTCGCCATGACCCTCGAAAAATCGCCGGCCGCCAGTTCGACCTGCCGGCGCGTCCTGAGATCCTCGGCCGTGACGATGATCGGGATCTGCGTCCCGGAGAGGTCCAGCTTGCCTGTGAGTTCCTCCACGGCCGCCACGAGGGGGTCGGCGTTGATGATGCCCCCTTGGGTGGGCAGGACGGGGTTGAGGTAGTACTCGAGAGGCACTGCGTCCAGGATTTCGGCTATCATGTCCGGCGAGATGCCCGCCGCGTAGAGCATGCCGATGACGGCCCCCATCGAATTGGCCACGATGAAATCGGGCCTGAGCCCCGCGTCCTCGAGGACCTGCAGCACGCCGATATGGGCGTAGGCGCGGG
>CAZRYP010000061.1:0-10708 GCA_964604295.1 uncultured Treponemataceae bacterium | reverse complement strand
AAAATCAGGCTGCGGCAACCCGACGGTATCCAAGCTCGTGGCGGGGATTCTCGGGCGCGAATTCACCAACTACACCTTCAGGAAAATGGCGGAGGAAAAGGGTATGAGCCTCGCGAAAATCCTCGCCCTGGCCGAGCGGGACGCCTCCTGGGACAAGCTCCTGGATTCGCATCAGGTCGAGCTGGCCCGAAGGCAGGATTGCGTCATAGGTTCGCGCCTCGCCATGTGGCTCCTGCCCGACGCCGACTTGCGAGTCTACCTGAAAGCCAGCCCTTCGGTGCGGGTCGACAGGATCCATGCCAGGGAAGGCGGAGACAGGGAAGAAATCGCCCGATTCACCGCGGAAAGGGATATCCAGGATCACAGGCGTTACCTGGATACCTATGGAATAGATACGGACGAAATATCCTGCGCGCACCTCGTGGTGGATACGGAACGCTGGGACGCCGGGCAGATCGCGCGCATCATCTCGGAAGCCTTCGCAAGCAGGAGTTAACTTATGTCCAATTCCAAGGTCGTCATCGTGACGGGAGCCTCGGGCGGGCTCGGGAAGGCCTGCGCGACATACCTTGCGGCTCAGGGCTATGCCGTATACGGAACGAGCCGTTCCGCGGACGGCGAGGCGGAGGGAGCCGGCGCCGTCCATATGCTCAGGATGGATATCACCGATCGGGAATCCATAGCCCGCGCCATCGGCACCGTGATCGAAAGTGAGGGACGGCTGGACGCGGTGGTCAACAACGCCGGCCTCCATGTCACTGGCCCCATCGAGTGTACGGCAACCGAAGATATCGAGAATTGCTGGAGGACGAATTGCCTCGGCGCAATGCTGGTGAGCCGGGAAGCCCTTCCCATCATGCGCCGCCAGAACGGCGGACATATAATCAACGTGAGCTCGGTGGGCGGAACCGTCGGATTGCCCTTCCAGGGCGCGTATTCGGGATCCAAATTCGCGCTCGAAGGCATGACCGAATCCTTGCGCGCGGAGGTTCGCCCTTTCGGGATCAGGGTATCCCTCGTGCAGCCCAGCGACATCCGCCACCAGGATTGCCGTAAGGAAGGGTATACCGCGCCCGAGTACGAAGCGTCGTTCCGCCGGGTCATGAAGATCGCCTGGGCCGATGAGGAAAAGGGCTATCCCGCCGAAAAGATCGGCATCCTCATAAAAAGGATCCTGGAAAATTCGAATCCTCGCGCTCGCTATACCTTCGGGCAGGCCTTCCAGAGAATCGTGCCTCTGCTGAAACGCATCCTTCCGAACCGTTTCTCCGAATGGGCCCTGGGTCTCTACTACAAGGTCTGACCACCCGCCTGGATCGCGAAGGAAGCGAGCGTTATCTTAATGTGGGAGAGAAAAATTCATGCCGACCTGCCGTAAACAATTCGGGACTCTTTCATCGGGAGAGGAGGTATTCCTCTATCTGCTCGAATCAGGTGAATTCCAAGCAGGATGGTGCGATTACGGAGCCTCATGGCTGAGCTTCATCATGCCTGACGCACGCGGAGCGAGAGACGATGTCATCCTGGGCTTCTCCAGTTTTCCTCCCTACACGGGCCGGCATCCCTACTTCGGTGCTACCGTGGGGCGCTTCGCCAACCGGATCGCGGGGGCGGGTTTTTCCCTCGATGGAGTAGAGCGCAGGCTTTTTGCGAACAACGGAAACAATCACCTGCACGGGGGCAGGAAGGGCTTCGGAAGGAAACTATGGAAAGGGGAAATCTCCACGGTCGATTCGGAACCCGCGGTCTGCTTTTCCCTCGACAGCGAGGACGGCGATGAAGGATATCCCGGCAATCTCCATGTCGCGCTTACCATAAGGCTGACCCGCGATGGAGTGCTGAGCCTTTCCTATGAAGCGGAATCCGATGCGCCGACCCCCGTCAACCTGACGAACCACGCCTACTTCAACCTCGCGGGGGAAGGGGCGGGAACGATCTTGGATCACGAGCTTCTGCTTCGATGCGGCCGCTACCTGCCCGTTGACGAGTCCCTGATACCGACAGTCAGCCCGCCTTCGGTAGTATCGGGCACCGTCTTCGACTTTCTTAAGGAAAAGCGGATGGGAGCCGATATCGGATCCTCACTGCAAGGCTATGACCATTGCTACATCATCGATTCGCCCGGCTTGTCGAACGGACCCTTTGCCGTAGCCAAAGAAGATACCCGAGGCAGAAGGCTTGCCGTCAGCACGACATCGCCTGCGGTACAGTTCTATACAGGAAATTTCCTGGATGGCATAATAGGGAAGGGCGGCTCACTGTACGGCAAGCACTCGGGTTTTTGCCTGGAAACGCAATATTACCCCGATTCTCCCAACAGGGCTGATTATCCCTTATGCCTGGCCAGGCCGGGAGAAAAATGGACCCATACGACGAATTATCATTTTTCGGTAGCTTAGATTGAATATATTATTAGACTATAGTCAGTTTTTCTGTGATTTCATTGAAGAAGAGTATACTATTGTGCACAAGGAGATTCTATGTTGGAAGAACTTGCCAAGCCGATCGCCGATCTGCAATCGGAAATAATCGATATCTGGGGGCGTCTTTGACGCAGCCTCGCTGGAAGGCACCATAAAGGAAAAAGAAAAACTTTCCTCGGAACCCGATTTCTGGAACGATTCATCCAAGGCAGGGAAGGTATTCGCCCAGATCAAGCAGATCAAGGAAAGGGTAGATACCTGGAAAAAGCTGGTCGGGGATGTGGATTCACTCAGGGAGTTGTTCGCGATGGCGGTGGAAGAAGAGCAGCGAGACCTCGAAACCGATCTCAAGAACAGCCTGGATGACATCAGAAAGCGCTTCGATGAGGCGGTCATACTGGAACTGCTTTCGGGAGAAGCCGATTCTTCCGATGCCTACCTGGCCATCCACGCGGGTTCTGGCGGCACCGAGGCTTGCGACTGGGCCGGAATGCTCTTTCGGACATACACGCGCTGGGCTGAGAGGAGAAATTTCAAGACAGAAGTCGTCGACATGCTGGAAGCCGAAGGCGGAATCAAGTCGGCCACCATTCAGATCAGTGGGGCCTATGCCTACGGTTATCTCAGGGGCGAAAGCGGCGTACACCGCCTCGTCAGGATCTCTCCTTTCGATTCCAACGCCAGACGCCATACTTCCTTCGCCTCGGTCTATGTCCTCCCCGTCCTCGACGATTCGATCACGATCGACATCAAGCCTGAGGATATCCGCATCGATACCTATCGTTCTGGAGGAGCGGGCGGCCAGAAAGTCAACAAGACGGACTCGGCGGTAAGGATAACCCACCTGGCCACGGGCATCGTCGTGACCTGCCAGAACGAGAGAAGCCAGTACAAGAACAAGGACGTCGCGATGAGCGTCCTGAAATCGCGGCTCTACGAGTACTACAGGCAGGAAAAGGAAAAGGAAAACGCCAAATTCCAGAACGACAAGAAGGATATAGCCTGGGGTTCCCAGATAAGGTCCTATGTATTCCAGCCCTACACCCTGGTGAAGGACCACAGGACCAAGTTCTTCGTCGGCAACGTGCATTCTGTGATGGACGGTGATATCGACCCCTTCATCGAGA
This sequence comes from uncultured Treponemataceae bacterium, assembly GCA_964604295.1. Classification (GTDB taxonomy): domain Bacteria; phylum Spirochaetota; class Spirochaetia; order Treponematales; family Rectinemataceae; genus CAZRYP01. The sequence goes on along the minus strand of CAZRYP010000061.1, from coordinate 7,158 downwards.
CATATCTGCGTTGGAAATGGAAGGGCGGGGTTGCTCAGTCCGAAGGCGACGATGAGGAAGTGTAGGCGAAACGGAGCTTTGCCGCCCGGCTTGGCTTTGCTGTTCTTGAGCCTGGCCTTGCAGGGTATCCATGCGCAGGGCCGAACCGAGGATTCGGGATGGAGTTTCGGGCTGACCCCCTTCTATATGATCGGCCCGGAAGAGCTCCAGGCCTTGGACTCACCCGGACTCACAACCGAAAAGACTATCGGGATCGCGGCCGGTTCGGGTGAAGGTCCGCTCTCCATAAGCCTGGCCTCCATCCTTGCCTCGGCCATGGAACCTTCCCCGGAACGCTACCCGCGGGGGGACCTGTCGACGCAGGATTCGCCGATGCCGGTGTCGTTCTCATGGAAAGACGGTGATAAACGCTTCGCGGATCTGCTGAAAGCCAAGGAAACCCTGGAGGGTCTGGACGGACTGGCCGCGGGTTTCTATTCCCTCCGAGGCGAGAATCTGGAATGCAGGATCGTCCTTCTGGAAAAGGGCGCCGCGATACCGCGCGGCGTGATCGCATACCGGGGCGGCATCGCATCCCTCGAGGATATGGCCGGGGAGCTTCTTCCGGATATCCTCGCCTGGGTGGCCAACAGGCCGCTTGAGATCATCGATCTCAGGACAATTCCCGCTTCCGGTTCCGGTTCCGTGCTTTCCCTCGAGGGGAAGGTTCCCGCGGGCATGATTCAGCTATCAGAATCCAGAGTATTCATTTTCGGGAAGGGCGACTTTTTGATCGCGGTCAACCGGAAGGGTTTCAAACCCGGAGTCTTCCATGTAAGCGAATTCAAGCCCGGCACATATTCCGCGGCTTCCGTGGAACTCGTTCGCTCCGAAACGACGCCTGAACCCGAAACGTCGATCGCCGGAGCGGCAGGGATCCTGGAATGGAAGGAAGAGTCGGCATTCCGGAGCGCGGGGAAGAAATACCAGTCGGCATTGGGCCGCTTTATCGTCAGCCTGCCCCTGAGCCTCATCGCGGCCGGCACGTTCTATTCTTTCTGGGAAGCCTATTCCCGCAGCGCGGCCGCCGAAGGAGCCCTCTACGGAAGCGGCGCCGCGGCAGCGGTCTCGATCGCGCTCAGCGCAGGCTTCATCATAGAGACAGGATTCAGGCTCGCGGAGGTTCTGCGTGTCTCGAGATAGATTCCGACAACGGAGAGTATATGGGTTTTGCCGATAGAATCAGGGCTTTGTTCAAAAAGACTCGACTCGACGAAGAAGTGTTCGAGGACTTGGCCGATCTGCTCGTCGAAGGCGATATTGGGGCAGCCTTCGCCTTCGAGATAGTGGACAAGCTCAGGGACATATGCAGGAAGGAGAGGATCGGCAACCTGGATTCCGCCAGAAAAGCCTTGAAGGAAATCCTGAGACCCTTCGCGCTCAAGAAAACGTTTTCCCTCGACCCTTCGCTTCTGAATATTGTGCTGCTCTTGGGAGTGAACGGCGTCGGCAAGACGACATCCTGCGCCAAGATGGCGGTCTGGGCGCAAAACCAGGGCATGGACAACATCATCCTCGCGGCGGGAGACACGTTCAGGGCGGCGGCAGTCAACCAGCTCAAGATCCATGGAGAACGCACATCGGTCAGAGTCGTGGCGCAGCATCAGGGATCGGACGCGGCCGCGGTGTTGTGGGACAGCATCGAGGCTGCCGGAGCCGGGCGCCCGGGTCTCGTCATAGCCGACACGGCCGGCCGCATGCACACGAGGCAGGACCTCCTCAAGGAACTGGAGAAGATGGACAGGATAATATCGCAGCGGGCGCCCGGCGCCAGATACAGCAAGATTCTCGTGCTGGACTCCACGACGGGCCAGAACGGCATGCGCCAGGCCGAAACCTTCCATGGAGCGGTGAGCCTCGACGGCGTCATCCTGAGCAAGCATGATTCCACGGCCAAGGGGGGAATGATCCTGAGCCTGGCGAGACAGTTCGGCCTCGCCACTCTCTTCGTGGGTACCGGTGAAGGCTACAAGGCTTTTTCGGTTTTCGAACCTGATTCATTCCTCGACGAATTCATAGGAGAGTGAAGAGGTGACGCTCGCATCGCGGCTTTTCGCCGCCTACCGATGGGGATTCTCCAGCAGGAGGAGAATGTCCCTGAGCAGGGCTCTGCTCGCCGGTGCGGGAATAGCAGCGGGGGTCACGGCCCTCGTCGTCGTCCTGGGCGTCATGGGCGGCCTCCAGCAAGGCTATATCGATTCCATCCTCGAAATCTCCAGCTTTCATATGCGCGTGGAGGTCCCGGAGGCTTCGGCCGGAGAAACCATGGAATCCCTGAGATCAGTACGGGGGATTTCCTCCGTCGTCGCCTTCAAGGAAACGCATGTTCTTGCCATGGGTCCTTCCGGACAAACTCTCACTGTCAGCCTGAGAGCTTTCCAGGATGGCGCCGAAAGCGCCGATCCCTCCCTGGCCCGCGCGCTGGGGCTCGCGGTATCCGAAAAGCTTCCGAAAGCCGGTACGATAGTGCTCGGCAAGGAGGCAGCCGCCACGCTCGGAGCCGACAGCGCCGTGTCAATCGAACTCTTCGGCATGACCCGAAGCGACGAGAACGGAATCCTGCCCGCCAGAATGCGGCTGCCTGTCGGCTCGGTTTTCGATTCGGGCTACTACGAATTCGATTCCTCCATGGGTTTCGTTCCCCTCGCCGGTCCGGGAAGCTTTTCGGAAGCATTCGGCGGCTCCGAGCTGATCCTGGGAATAAAGCTGGAGGACAAAAACATGGATTACAGGATGGCCGGGACCGTCAGATCGAAGATGCCCGAAGGAGCCGGCCCTGTCCTTACGTGGAGGGATTACAACAGAAGTTTCTTCGGCGCCCTGCGCACGGAAAAATCCATCATGATGCTGCTCATCAGCCTCATCTTCGTCGTCGTCGGAATCAACATATTCCACGCCATGTGCCGGACCATCGCGGCCAAAATGTCGGACATCGCCGTCCTGAAGGCTTGCGGCGCGTCCGACTCCGATATCCGCGGCATATTCATGGCCGACGGCCTGACGATCGGCCTGGGCGGAGCCGCAGTCGGATCCGCCCTTGGGCTGCTTCTCTGCGCCAATATCAACCTGATCCTCGACCTCGCCGCCGGATTCATGCGTTTCGGAACCTCCCTTCTGGAGTTTGTTGGCATCGCGTCACGGGGCAGGGATTTCAGGTTGTTCTCCCCCGAGTATTTCTATATAGAAGCCATCCCGGTATCCATTTCGGCTGCGGAAATCCTGTTCATAGCCTTCACCGCCATAGCCTCGACCGTCGTCGCGGCCGGTGTCGCCTCTCGCAGGGTATCGGCGGCAAAGCCTTCAGAGGTGTTCAGACATGATTGAAGAAAGCGCTTTCACCATACAGTGCAGGAACCTCGTCAAAAGCTTCAGGAGCAAGGCGGAAACCCTCGAGGTGCTCAAGGGTCTGGACTTGGACCTTGGAGCGGCACGCTCCTGTTCCATCATGGGAGCGAGCGGCTCGGGCAAGAGCACACTCCTGTCGATACTGGGCGGGCTCGAAGGCTTCGATTCAGGCGAAGTGAGGGTAGGGGACTATGCCCTCCATTCCCTGACCGAGAAACAGCTGCCCCGGTACAGGAGCAGGCTTGTGGGCTTTATCTTCCAGTTCCACTACCTTCTCAAGGATTTTACCGCGGTGGAAAACGTCGCTCTCCCCGCCTACATGAACGGCCTGCCCAGGGCGGAAGCCTGGGCAAAGGCCGAAGCCCTTCTCGAAAAAGTCGGTATGGCGGAAAGGAAGAACCACTTTCCCTCCGAACTCTCCGGAGGCGAGCGCCAGAGGACGGCGATTGCGCGGGCTCTCGTCAATTCTCCTTCGGTAATCCTCGCGGACGAACCGACCGGGAATCTGGACGTGGCGAACGCAGCTGCCGTCAGGGATCTCGTCTTCAGCCTTCCCGGGCTCACGGGGGCCACCGTGGTTCTCGCCACCCATGACCCCGGCCTCGCCGGGGCCGCCGACAGCCGGTACCTCCTCGAGGGGGGAAGGCTCAAGCCCCTATGATTGCGGGACCTTCCTTCTTCATAGCGGCCCGCGCACTGCTCGGACGCAGACCAGGCGCAAGGACGCCCAAGATTGGCACGCCGGGAAAAAAGAGCGAAAGGCCCCTGAAGGCGCCCTCGAGCGGCATGGCGGGAGCGATACTGGGAATAGGCATCAGCCTTGTCCCCCTCGTGCTTGTCCTCGTCGTTTCCGACGGGATGATACAGGGCATAACGCGCCGCTATATAGAAACGAAGACCTATCATATCCAGGTGGCCGCGCCCGACTGGATGTCTTCGGACGAAGCCGTGAAGGGGCTCCAGCGCCTGCGTGCGATGCCCGGAATCGAATCGGCCCATCTGGAAAAGAACGGAAGCGGAGCGGCCGTTTCGGCCGGGGCGAGCAACGCGGTTGCGATAAGGTCGGTGGATTCCGCTTTTTTCGATGATCCGGGCATCACGCGTTATCTCAAGCTCATCGAAGGGAAAGCCATTCCGGAAGGCAGAAGGGAGATAATCCTGGGCTCGTCGCTGGCCTCGGCCCTGAAGGTCGGGATAGGCGATTCACTGACGATCATCACGCCCAGCCAGGAAGAAGCGGCCAACGCCGAAGGCTCAGGCGCGTATTCGGGCTATTCCCCGAGGCTCTCATTCTTCAAAGTGGCGGGCATCGTCAGCGCGGGATACAGGGATCTCGACGCGCTTTGGACATTCATCAGTCCCGAGGCGGGGGAAACCCTCTTCATCTATCCCTCGGCTTCGTCCTTTTTCGGGATAAAAGTAGCCGACCCCTATTCTAACGGCCTGGGCGGCATCAAGGCTTCGATCGGCAGGGAGATGGAGGATCTCTACCCCGAATGGTTCGAGCCCTATCTGGCGAGGTCCTGGCCCGAGATGGAAAGAAGCCTCTATCAATCCTTCGGGACGACGAAATCCATACTCCTCTTCATCATGGGGATTGCGCTGATCGTGGCGGCCGTAAACCTGGGCTCCTCCCTGTCCACTTTCGTCGTCGAGCACTCGATGGACATAGCGGTCCTGAGAAGCCTGGGCGCTTCCGACGCGGCGATCAGGAATATCTTTGTCGGCGCCGGACTCATCACGGGCAGCTTCGGCACCTTTCTTGGCCTTCTTGCGGGCTTGCTCCTTTCCTGGAACGTGAACCATCTGATCGCTGGAATCGAGGGGCTGGCAAATATTCTCGACTCGGCGATGGCCTTCCTGACCGCCCGCCCTTCAGTTCCGCTTAAGCTGCTCGATCCCGGGTACTATCTCGAGACCATCCCGGTGACCGTCGACTTCGCGCAGATCGCCGCGATAGCCGGCTTGAGCATAACGCTCTGCGCGGTCGCTTCCCTCATCCCGGCCAGGAAGGCATCCGGCATTTCCGTGCAGGAACTCATACGAAAAAGCTGAGCCCGTTTCTATCATTTTTCTGAAGCGTATGGTATGATTTTTCCTGTATACGCGTGTGGAGGAACCAATGGCGAGAAAAGCAGGCGGGCGATCGGCGGATTTTGTCGGAGAGCAGATGAACCCTCTCGGAATGGAAGCGCAGGAAGGCGGCAAAACGGCACACGCCGCACAACCCCAGGAAAGCACCGAGAAGCAGAAGGCGCTCGAAGCCGCCAGACTCCAGATAGAAAAGCAGTTCGGCCAGGGCTCGCTCATGAAACTGGGCGCCCATCAGAGCGCCCAGGGCATAGAGGTCATTCCATCCGGATCGATACTCCTGGATGAGGCCCTCGGCATCGGCGGATATCCCCGCGGCAGGATCGTGGAGATCTACGGACCGGAATCATCGGGGAAGACCACCCTTGCCCTCCACGCGATCGCCGAAGCGCAGAAGCGCGGCGGAATCGCCGCGTTCATCGACGCCGAGCACGCCCTCGATCCCAGTTACGCCCGCAATCTCGGAGTCGACATAGACGAGCTTTGGGTCTCACAGCCCGACAACGGGGAGCAGGCTCTCGACATCGCCGAATCGCTCATACGATCGGGAGCCGTGGATGTGATCGTCGTCGACTCGGTGGCGGCGCTTACGCCCCAGGCCGAGATTGAAGGAGAGATGGGGGATGCCCACATGGGCCTCCAGGCCAGGCTCATGAGCCAGGCCCTGCGCAAGCTCGCGGGCACCCTCTCCAAGAGCAAGACTATCCTCATATTCATCAATCAGATCAGGATGAAGATCGGTATCATGTTCGGCAACCCCGAGACGACGACAGGCGGCAACGCCCTGAAGTTCTACGCTTCGGTGCGGCTCGAGGTGAGAAAGGTGGAGACCATCGAGCGCGGGGACGAGGAAGCGGTGGGCAACAAGGTCAGGGTCAAGGTCGTCAAGAACAAGGTCGCGCCGCCCTTCAGGCGAGCCGAGCTGGAGATCATCTTCGGCAAGGGCATTTCCTGGTCGGCATCCCTCCTGGACGCGGCGGTGAAATACCTCATCATCGACAAAAAGGGAGCCTGGTATACCTGGGGCGACGAAAAAGTGGGGCAGGGGCGGGAGAACGCCAAGCTCTACCTGGAACAGAACCCCGATACCGCATCCATAATCGAAAAGGATGTAAGGGACAAGATATTCCAGAAAGTCTCTGCCCAATCCGGCATCGCGACGGCTTCTCCCCTTCTTCCCGGCGAAGCTTCTTCCTCCAAATCGGCCGCCGGCAGGAAGAAGGCGGAAGGTGATGGGGCGAACGTCATCAGCGCCGACGACCTGTTCTGAAGAGGATTATGGTAACCGTATGGCTTGGGTTGGGTTCCAACCTGGGAGACAGCGAGGCGTACATAGGCCAGGCTGTCTCCCTCCTGGGCGAGTTCCTGACCGAGGGACGGCTCTCCGGCCTATGGCGGTCCAAGGCTCGCTATGTGACGGATCAGCCCGATTTCCTCAACGCGGTATTCTCGGGTCGGACGGAACTGGGTCCTCACGACCTCCTGGAAGCCGTTCACGGCGTTGAAGCCAAGCTTGGAAGGGATCGGTCGGCCGTCGTGCCCAAGGGGGCCAGGACGATGGACATAGACATCCTTCTCTACGGCAGCAGCATCATCGCCGATGACGAACTCGTCGTTCCCCATCCCGGCATGAGGGAGAGAAAATTCGTCCTTTTGCCCCTGCTCGAGCTGGAGCCCGGCCTC
>CAZRYP010000060.1:1620-10734 GCA_964604295.1 uncultured Treponemataceae bacterium | reverse complement strand
ATCGCCCGGGTCGCAGAGAAGCTTGAAGAGATAGGAATAGGCCTCGGAAGTCGACGCGCAGAGGAGAAGGCGCGACTCGTCTACCTTCCTGTCGGACTTGCCCAGATGCGACGCTATCGCCGCACGGGCCCCGGCCAGACCCTTCGGGTCGGGGAGATAGAGGGCATTGGCTTCTTCGGAGAGGGCGGCGGCCAGCTCCCCTGGGCGATGCGCGAATCCTGTCCTGGTGGGGTTCGACTGGGAGAGATCGAAGAACGGGATGCCTTTGAGCGCATGCTCGCCTCGTTCAAGGTCCAGGCCGTTTCTGGAGGCGCCAAAATCGATTCTCGTCGAGAAATTCATTTCGCCGTAGTATAATGATTGAAGGGACCGATAACAAGGTCCGGAGCTCAGCCGAAGCGCTTCCAGGCGGGACGCTTCCCGGCGGGACGTGGGCATTTTGCCGCGGTTTGCATTGACGTAAATTATTATATATAGTATTTTCTATATATTAGGAGTTGCAAATATGAAACTTGTCATTGTAGGCGGTGTGGCCGGGGGAGCGACGGCGGCGGCAAGGGCCAGGAGACTCGATGAAAAAGCCGAGATCACGATAATCGAAAAGGGGCCCTATGTCTCCTTCGCGAACTGCGGCCTGCCCTACAGGCTCTCCGGCGACATCACGAAACGAAGCGCCCTCATCCTTCAGACCGCGGAAGGCTTTTTCTCGCGCTACAGGGTGGACGTCGCCCTCAAGACCGAAGCCCTCGCCATCGACAGGAAAGGCAGGACGGTACTCGTCCGAGGCCCCGAGGGAGAGCGCTCCATTCCCTACGACAAGCTCATTTTGGCCCAGGGCGGCACGCCCTTCATCCCGCCAGTGGATGGAGCCGACTCCCCCAACGTCTTCAGGCTCTGGACTATCCCCGACATGGATGCCATCAATGCCTTCATCGCCGATGCCGGCGCAACCTCGGCGGTGGTCGTGGGAGGAGGCTTCATCGGTCTGGAAACGGCCGAAGCCTTCATCGCCCGCGGGCTCTCCACCTCCATCGTCGAGCTGACTGACCAGCTCATGCCGCCTGCCGATCCTGAATTCGGCGCCCAGATCGCCATGGCCTTTTCCAAGGCGGGGGCGGCCGTCCACATAAGGAAGTCCCTCAAGAAGATAGATTACGCCTCCCGCAGCGTTGAATTGAGCGATGGCTCGACGATCGGGGCCGACATCGTCCTCATGTCCGCGGGCGTCAGGCCCAACCTGGATCTCGCGAAGTCGGCCGGCCTCGAGATAGGCGCTTCCGGCGGCCTCCTGGTGGACGAATTCCTGAGAACCAGCGATGCGGACATTTTCGCCGCGGGCGACATGATAGAGCTCGTGCGAAGGGTGGACGAGGCCAAGGTCCGCATCCCCCTGGCCGGGCCGGCCAACAGGCAGGGCAGGATCGCGGCCACGAACGCCCTCGGCGGCGCGATGAAATATCCGGGAGCCCTGGGAACCTCTGTCTTCAAGGCTGTTGATTACACCTTCGCCCAGACCGGGCTTTCGGAGAAGGCGGCGAAGGCCGCCGGTCTCGCGGTGCGGGCCGTCCATGTCCACAGGGCTCACCATGCCAGCTACTACCCGGGCCACAAGGAGCTCAGCATCAAGCTGGTCTATGCCGAAAACGGCAGGCTTCTCGGAGCCCAGGCCTTCGGGGAGTCCGGCGTGGAAAAGCGGATCGACGTGCTCGCCACCGCCCTCGCCGCCAGGATGAACCTGTCGGACATCGCGGAACTGGACCTCGCCTACGCCCCGCCTTACTCCTCGGCGAACGATCCCATCCAGATGGCCGCCTTCGCCGCCCAGAACGATCTTTCGGGCTACTCCCCCTTCGTCTCGCCCCAGGAAGCGGCCAAGGCCGCGAACCGCGGAGGGGAGTACACCTTCCTCGACGTCAGGACCTTCGGGGAATACCTCAAGGGCCACGTCGCAGGCTCTCTCCACATACCCCTCGACGAGCTCCGCGACAGGCTCGACGAACTCCCCGGGGAGGGGAAGCTCCTCCTGGTCTCGGTGGCCGGTTTTGAAGGCCATCTCGCCCTGCGGATACTCAAGCAGCATGGGTTTGCCAACCTGGCCTATGTATCCGGGGGCATGACGAGCATGAGGCTTTTCGGGGGATTTGAAGAAGAAACAGGGGATTGAGGATCCAGCCTCGCCCTTGAAACGATGCACCGGGCTTGGCCGGGTGCGATACCATAGCAATCAGGAGACACAGATGGGCTTTTTCAGCAACAACAGCGTGGAGCAGAAAATCAAGTCAGGCGCCGCCGTCGTGGACGTGCGCAGCACGGACGAGTATGCCGACGAGCACTTTCCCAAGGCTCTCAACATACCCGTCAACGAACTTTCGGCCAGGGCGGCCGAGATCGGCCCCAAGGACAAGCCCGTCGTGCTGTACTGCGCATCGGGGGCGAGAAGCGCCATGGGCGCGCGCATACTCAAGTCCCTGGGCTACGCCGACGTGACCAACGCCGGCGGCCTCTCCGACATGCCCGGGTTCTGACTCACTTCCCGACTTTGATTTCCTGCCAGGCGGCGTTGTACTTCTCCAGGTCGGCGCCGACGTCCTTCTTCAGCTCGCAGGGTTCGAGGGATTCGGCGCTGTAGTATAGCGGGCCGGTCTTGAGAGCTCTCGCGGGCGCGTTGGCCGTGGCGGGGAACCCGAAGGCGTCGCAGAATTCGGCGTAGATCTCCGGCCTGTGGATGAAGTCGATGAACTTCATCGCCATGTCCTTGTTCTTGGAATTCTTGAGGATGACCATTGAGTCGATATAGCTCGGCCCGCCTTCCTTGGGAATGAAGAAATCAACTTCGCCCCAGCGGCTCTGGTCGAGTTCGGCGTATATGGATTCGGCATAGCCCTGGGCTACCCAGACTTCCCCCGCCGCGAAATTCTTGGCGAATGCCTCGGCGTCGAACTTCAGCAAGTTGGGCTTCCACTCGTTGTTCACGATGTCCTTGGCCTTGGCGATTTCCTCGTCGCTGACCGTGTTCACCGAATAGCCCAGATACTTGAGTGCATCGCCCAGCACTTCCCTCATATCGTCGAGCATGATCATCTTCCCTGAAAGATCCTTGCGCGAGAATATCGACCATGACTTGTCGTATCCGGCCACCTTGGTCTTGTTGACGGCTACGCCCGCGGCGCCCATGTAGTAGGGGATGGAATACTGGTTTCCCGGATCGAAGTCGCTCTTCTCGAGCACCTCCGGGGCGATGTTGCCGTAGTTCTTCAGCGCGGCGTGGTCGATCTTCTGGAGCATCTTTTCCTTGATCATGATCGACACATAGTCGCCCGAGGGAAAGCACAGGTCATAATTGGCGCCGCCCGCCTTCAGCTTGGCGAACATCTCCTCGTTGGACGCGAAGGAGTCGTAGACGACATCGACGCCGTATTCCTTCTCGAATTTCTCGATGACGGAGTCGGGCGTGTAATAGGTCCAGTTGAAGATGTAGAGCTTCTTCGAGGACTTCGAGTCCCCGGAGCATCCGCTGAACACGAGCGTGAGGGAGAGGAGAAGGAGCGCCACGAGATCGAGCTTCATGGCGCGGAGGATGTTTTTCATGAAAACCCTCCTTCTTGGGATTGGGTCGGACATAAGCCCGGCCGTGGAAACCTTACCGTACGAAAGATCAACCGAGGCCCGGAAGACTCGGGACTTCGCATTCATCGGGCCGCGAACACCTTCAGGAAATTCCTCAGGGGATAGACGAGGAGGACGGTGCCCGCGACCATGACAGCCGACAGCGCATTGACGACGGGGGATACCCCGAAACGGATCATCGAATAGATATAGAGGGGCAGTGTCGTCGCCCCCGGACCCGACACGAAGAAGGTGATGACAAAATCCTCGAGCGAAAGGGTCACGGCGGTAAGGAAGGCCGATGCCACGCCCGGCAAGGCCATGGGAATGATGACCCTGAACAGGGTCTGGATTTCGGAGGCGCCCAGGTCGCGCGCGGCCTCCACGACGGTGGGGTCCGATTCCTCGAGCCTGGCCGAGACGAGAAGATAAACGAATGGGATGTTGAAGGTCGTGTGGGCTATCCAGACGGTCAGCATCCCCAGCTGCAGGCCGACGCCCGCGAAAAACACGAGGAGGGACACACCCACGACGATTTCGGGCAGGATCATCGGGATGAAGCTCATCGTGGACACGTAGGACTTCAGCTTGAAGGAATAGCGGGCCGTCCCCACGGCGGCGAGGGTGCCCAGGACAGTCGCCATGAGGGCGCTCGTCACGGCGATGAGGACGGAACTCCTGAATGCCTTCCAGAGATCGGGGGAGTCGAGGAATAACTTCTGGTACCAGATGAAGGAAAACCCGGTCCATTGGCCCGACCGGGATCGGTTGAAGGAGTAGAGGATGAGGACGGCCAGAGGGGCGAAAAGAAAGGCGATCACGATCCAGAATATGATGCTCGAGCCGACGGCCTTTCTCGGCACGAGCCTGGACGCGACCTTGGCGCTCTTCCTGACGAGACGTCTCGCGTAGAACAGTGTCGCTACCCTGAGCGGCTTGAGGCCATGGATCCGGTCAGCCATCAGCGGCCTCCCGCCGGTCCGCTTCCGCCTATCGCGGAGCCGACGCCCGGCCTGGTCTCTGCTGACCCGAGAGGATCGGCATCCTTCACCGCGTGGTGCTCCTTGGGCTTTTTGAGCGCGAAGAAAAATACGGAAATTGAGGTAAGAAGGGTGACGGTCATCGATATGGCCGAAGCCAGGGGCCAGTTTCTCGTCTTCGTCACCTGGTCGGCGATGACGTTGCCAAGCATGTAGGAGTCCTTGCCCCCGATCAGGAGAGGGACGGCGTAGGCGCCGAAAATCGGGATGAACGTGAAGAGAACGGCGGTGACGACGCCTCCCTTGATGTTGGGGAGCATTACCCTCAGATAGGACTGCATCTTCGAGGCGCCCAGGTCCCTGGCGGCCTCCAGGAGGGTGAAATCGAATTTGTCTATGGTGGAGAAGAGAGGCAGGATCGCGTAGGGCAGGTACATATAGACGAGGACGAGGATGACAGCGCCCTGATTGTAGAGGAACTGGAAGCCTTCCTGCCTGAAGCCTATGAACCTCAGGAATTGGTTGACGAAACCCTCGTTGCCCAGAATGGCTATCCACGCGTAGATCCTGACGAGGAAGTTCGTCCAGAAAGGCACGATGACGAGGAATAGCCTGATGGCCTGGTTCTTCGACCGGGCGATGCTGTAACCGCAGGGCAGGGCGATGAGTATCGTGATGAGCGTGGCGAGAAAGGAAACCCAGAGCGTCCTGGCCGCTACTCTTATGAGGGTGGGATTGGCCATGTCGACGTAGGCCTGGAGGCTCAACTGGGGTTCCACGCCTCCGTAGAGCCCCTTCTTGAGGAAGGAATAGGCGATGATGATGAGGAGGGGCGCCGCGAAAAAGACGGTGAGCCACAAAGCCTGGGGCGCGGCGTAAGCCATGCCGTAGTTGCGCTTCATCGCGAGTTCTTCTCCACGATGACGAGATCCCTGGCGCTGAAGGAGAGGAAGACCTCGTCCTTCCATTCGATGTCGGGGATGCCCTCGGACCAGTTGGCGTGCTGGCGGAAGATGGTGATCCTGGCCCCGCCGTCGGCGCGCACGATGTACTTCGTCTGGAAGCCCGAATAGACGGGCTCTTCCACGATGCCATGGACGACATTGAGCTCCTTCCCCGAGGGTCTGTCGTCCGAGATCCGGATCTTTTCCGGTCTGATGGTCACGATCACGCTGTCGCCGACCTCCACGGGAGTCTCGTCGTCGACGAGCATCTCGCCGAAGGACTCGGCATCCATGACATTGAGGGTTCCCGATCTGGAAAGCACCTTTCCCTTGAAGACATTGGCCTCGCCGATAAACCTGGCCACGAACTCCGTGGCAGGATTCTCGTATATCTGCTGGGGCGATCCCACTTGGAGCACGAGCCCGGCGTTCATCACGGCTATCCTGTCCGAAACCGAAAGCGCCTCCTGCTGGTCATGGGTGACGTAGATGAAGGTGATGCCCACCTTGTCGTGGATGGCGTCGAGTTCCATTAGCATGTGTTGCCTGAGCTTGGCGTCGAGCGCCGAGAGAGGCTCGTCGAGGAGGAGGACTGAAGGCTCGTTGATTAGTGCCCTCGCTATGGCCACCCTCTGCTTCTGTCCGCCCGAGAGCTGGCTCGGCTTCTTGTCGGCGTGGGATTCCAGCTGGACGAGGGCGAGGTGCTTCATGACCAGTTCCCTGATGAGCCTGACCGGAGTCTTCTTGATGCGCAAGGGAAAGGCGACGTTTTCGAAGACGCTCAGGTGGGGGAAGAGGGCATAGCTCTGGAAGACCGTGTTGCAGTGCCTCTTGTCGGGCGGAAGCCCTGAAACGTCGATCCCGTCTATTCTGATGAGGCCGGAATCCGGATCCTCGAAGCCGGCTATGGCGCGGAGCAGCGTCGTCTTGCCGCAGCCGGAAGGCCCGAGAAGTGAGAAAAATTCGCCTTTGCGGATATCCAGGCTGACATCCTTCAGCGCGCTGAAAGAGCCAAAGGACTTGGATACGTTTGAAACGGCAATATCGGATCCCTTCACCGCTCCACGTCTCCTTTGTGCAACGATCTGTTCAAAGCAAGGTATAGTGTTTGAGGGGTTCAAGGTCAATATACAAAAGTAAGATAATTCCCAAAACTCTCTCAGCCGGCAAAAGTTTTTTCCAGGCGCCGGAGGACCTCGGAGAGGAGGGCTTCTGCTTCCTTTCTGATATCCGCCGATTCCCCAGCCAGGGATTCGGAAAAGGCCTCATCCACGATGGATAAAAGGTTGATGCGCGCGTTGATGAGGGCGCCCTCGATGCCCGCCCTGGCTAAGAGCGCGCCGACCGCTCCGTCGGTGACGGAATTCCTGCTTCCCTTCTCCACCGCGACGAGACACTGCCTGAGCGCATCCAGGCAGATCCTGGCCGTCGTCATGGGTACAAGGGCGGCGTTCCTGTTGGCCTCGTCCATCCTTTTCGCGCGAAACGCACTCTCCTCCCCGGAGGCCTTGGGGAGGCGGGAGGCTTCCAGGACAGCTTCGAAGGCCTCGGTATCCCTGTCCACTATCCCCAGAAGATCGCGCTTGGATGCCTGGGCATCCTTCGCCATCGATGCGAGAATCCCGTAGTTCTCTTCGTAGCCTTTCTTCCCCACCGTGAGATTGCCTACCATGGCGGCCAGCGAGGAGGCCAGGGCTCCCGCCAGGGCGGAGACCGAACCGCCTCCCGGCGCCGGGGAATCCCCCGATACCTCATCGGCAAAGTCCTGTACGGACTTCGACACCAGCCTGCCCTTGCCGCTGAAGGCCCATTCCACGACCTTCGCTTCCGGTACGAAGGGAGCCGTCGATCCAAGCCCCATCGTGGAGACAGCCATTTCCACCAGTTCTTTCTCCGGAAGGCCGGGGCTTTTGCCCATTTTCTCGAGGAAATGGCGTCCGCAGTCGACTATGGCTTCGAGAGGCACAAGCCCGACAAGTTCAGATCCTGTAACGAATAGCCCCCTATCTCTCGCCTCTTCCTGTATGGTTTCGTATACTTCATAAAGTGGAGTCTTTCCATAATCGAGAAGGTTGACGGAAACCTGGGCGCATCGGTACTCCTCGATATACCAGCCGATGGCGCGCACCGCCCTGAGCCGGCCGGCAGTCCTCAGAGGATTGCCGGCCGCGTCGAGGACCGCGCTTCCGTCGGCATTCCTGGCCAGCCGGCCGCCCTCCCTCACCGAGAGGGCGATGTCGTGGGCAAGCCGCTTGTCCCTTGTGTTGAGGTTGACGTTGTATGCGATGAGAAATTCACGGGCTCCCGCCACGGTAGCGCCCCAACGGGCATCGAAGCGCGCCGGGCCGAAATCCGGAGCCCAGTCGGGATCGCGGAGCTTGGCTTCGAGGCCTTCGTATTCGCCCGAACGTATGTCGGCAAGGCTGCTGCGGGAGGCCTTTGCGGCCGCCCTTTCGTAGAGGTAGACGGGAACGCCGAGGGCTTCGGCCAGACGCATGCCGAATTGCCTGGCAAGCTCGGCGCATTCCTCCATGGAGATGCCGGAAACGGGCACGAAGGGGCAGACATCCAGGGCGCCGATGCGCGGATGGGCCCCCTTGTGGAGCCTCATGTCGATGATATCCCTCGCCGCCTCGGCTCCGGCCAGGGCAGCATCCACGACCGCCCCGGGAGAGCCGACAAAGGTGTAGACGGTACGGTTCGTATTGGCTCCGGGGTCGACGCCGAGGAGCTTGACGCCGGCGACGGACCGGATGGCCTCGGCGATCGCGTCTATCTTCTTCCTGTCCCTGCCTTCAGAAAAGTTGGGAACGCATTCGACAACCGCGTTTTCCGTCATGGGGAGCTCCCGTCCAAGAATAATGGCCATCCCGGAAAGATCCGGAATGGCCATTCATTATGGACGATATTGCCTTGTCTGGCTATACGGAAAGCGTATGCAGCCCCGGCCGCGACCACTTCTCAGCGGGGTTTCCGGCCTTCCTTGTCGTGGCCGAAGGGCTTGCGCGGGGCGAAGCCTTCGCTCCTCGGAGGTCTGGGTCCTTCGCTCCTGGACGCGCGGTCGCGGCCGGGACCGGCCCTGACCTCGCGCCTCGGCCCTCCCCTGTCGTCGCTCCTCTGGAAACCGCCTCCGCCCCTGCGTTCGCCGCCCTGGGCAGCCTTGGGCACGGCGCGGCGGACGACGGGGAAGCCCCCGGCCCTTCGCGCCTCTTCGATTATCTTTTCCGCCGATTTGTAGGGAACGGACACGAAGGAGAAGGCTTCGTAGACTTCGATGCTGCCTATCATGGCGTCCGAGAGGTTCGAGAGTTTCTTGATCATCGTCACGAGGGACCGCGGCGTGATCCTGTCCTGCTTTCCCGCCGCCACATAGAGCCTGCTCGTGCCCGCCTCGTCCACGGATACTTCCGTGAGCTCCCTGTACCTGCCCGGATCGAGCTGATCGGAGAATCCCTCTGCCAAGGCCGCGGCAAGGGCTTCCTGGGGATCGAGCGACGTCAGGATTCCCTTCGCCATTTCTCTCCAGAACTCGCTGTGCGAGGATTCTTCCGCGAAGCTGCCGACCCTGGCCACGACCTTCGCGG
>CAZRYP010000060.1:0-1610 GCA_964604295.1 uncultured Treponemataceae bacterium | reverse complement strand
CCCCCGCCGGCACGCTGCCCTTCTTGAGCTGCTTGCCCGAAAGCTTCTTGATGCGGAAGAGCATCCTGTACTCGTCGGGAGTGACGAAGGTTATGGCCGTGCCCGAGTTCCCCGCCCTGCCCGTCCTGCCCACCCTGTGGAGGTAGGAGTCGGGATCATGGGGAAGGGACCAGTTGATGACATGGGTGAGCTTTTCGATATCGAGGCCGCGGGCGGCCACGTCGGTGGCCACAAGTATGGACAGGCGCTTGTCCCTGAATTTTCCGAGTACGCGTTCGCGCGAATCCTGGCTCAGGTCGCCGTGGAGTCCTTCCGCGTCGTAGCCCCTCTCGGCGAGGGAGCCGGCGAGCTTGTCGGCTTCCACCTTGGTCGAAACGAAGACGATGCCGAAGAAATCCTCTTCGCTGTCCACGATGCGGCAGAGAGCCTCGAGCCTGTCCCTGGAGTGGACCTCTATCCAGAGCTGCTCGGCCAGTTCGGTCGGCAGGGTTTCGGTCTCGTCCTCGAGGATTTCCATGTTGCCGGTCCTCTCCTTGATGATGTCGAGGACGGCGGGAGCGAGAGTGGCCGAGAAGAGGAGCATCCTCACCTCGGTATTCATCGTTTCCATCACGGCGCGTATGTCGTCGATGAAGCCCATGTCGAGCATTTCGTCGGCTTCGTCGAGTATGAAGTACTTGAGGTGGGATACGTCCAGGCTGCCCCGGCCTATGTGGTCGAGCACGCGGCCCGGGGTGCCGACGACGATATCGGCTCCCTGGGAGAGCCTGCGCAGCTGCTCCCCGATGGAGGCGCCGCCGTAGACGCAGGCGATTCTGGGCCTTGCCCCGTGCCGCAGGGATGAAATCTCCTCGGTCACCTGCAGGGCGAGTTCCCTCGTGGGAACGAGGACGAGAGCCGAAACGGGTACTCTTCCGGCAGGGCTGTCGGCGCCGAGGGCTTCTATGAGGGGAATTCCGAAGGCCGCGGTTTTGCCGGTTCCCGTGCGCGCCCTGGCGGCGATGGCCGGACCCGGGACGAGGAGACGCGGAATCGCGAGAGCCTGGATGGGAGTCGGCTCTTCAAACCCTTTTTTTGCCAGGGTTTCAAGCATTCCGGGCGATAGCCCGAGTGATTCGAATGTCATTGTATTCAATTATATGCGAGATATGTGCTTTTATGCTAGTGCTTGCAGAAAAACCGCTCTCAGGTTGTCCGGGAACCCGAGCGTAGCGCCTCGAGATCGGCGGGGCTGTTGACGCTACGGAAAAGGCTCCAGTCGGGCGAGAATTCCCGGACGAGGGCTTCTGGCACGAGGTGATGGGGTACTTCGGAGATGAGCCGCGAGAAGGATCTGCGCCTCGGGGAAGAATCCGGTTCCGAGAGGATGGCCTCCAGACGCCCCTCAAGTTCGCGGGAATAGAGCCCGTGGAAGGGTTCGATATAGGAGCCTGAGCCGGCGACGACGGCCTGGACCGACCCCTCGCCGACTCGGGATATGAGGTATTCCAGCCATCGGGGACTGAAGAAGGGCATATCGCATGCCGTGAGGTATACCCAGTCGGTGCCGGCGGCGGAAAGCGCGGCATGGAGACCAGAAAGGGGACCGAACCCGGGCAGCCTATCTTCGG
>CAZRYP010000059.1:6338-10803 GCA_964604295.1 uncultured Treponemataceae bacterium | reverse complement strand
TACCCGGGGCCTTCCTCCTGTCAAGACATTTCCTGCTCTTCCGGCTTTTCAGATTCTTCCCCTCCTTCCGGCCTTCCTCGAGAAAAAAAGCGCGAACATGGCCGAGAGGAGGAATCCCGCCGCGGCGCATCGAGCGGCCCATAGGGGGAAACCCATGACGAGGAGGGGGGACTTGCCCCAGTTCCAGAAATCCAGGGTGGAGAGGGGTATGGAGAGGAAGGCGAGAGCCCAGGGCAGGGGCAGGGTTTCGGAGAGCGAACGCGCCGCGAAAGGAGGCTCTCCGGGATGGCCTGCGGGGGCCGGGGAAGCCTCGGGCGGAGATTTTCCGGTACCCTTCCGCACGGCCGCCGCGTTTCCGCCGACCCAGGCCGCCCAGGAGAGCGCGGCGACGATGAAGACCTCCGGAAGGCCGGGGACGACCAGGATCCTCAGCCCGGAAAGGACGACGGCGGTTTCGCCCGCGACGATGGAGGCCATGGCCCCGGCCGCGCTGGCTTTGCGGGAATAGATGGCCCCCAGGAAGGCGGGGGCCAGGGCGGCGTAACCCATGAAGCTCGTCCTGTTGAGGAAGGAGAGGATATCGGCGGGAGGGAACATGGCGATGAGAGCCCCGGCGGCGGCGATGCCGAAGATCGCACCCCTTTTCCACCCCGCGGGCAGGCCGAGTTCCCGGCAGAGGATCGACGAGAGGGTGAGGAGCTGGGAATCCATCGTGGAGACGAGGGCGGAAACGGGCGCGAGAAGGAAGAGGGCGTAGGCCGCGGGACCGGCCGCGCGGAGCAGGGCGAGAAGCCATATCCTGTCGGAGTCCGCGGCGCCCAGCCCGGGCAGGAGGGCGGCTCCGGCGACCCCCACGGAAATCGTGAAGAAGAAGAGCAGGGTCGTCACGAGGGGGTAGACTGTCACCATCCTCTCGAGGGACTTCCTGTCCTTCGAGGCGAGAAAGCGCTGGCCGAGCTGGGGGAACATGGGATCGGCGAGGAACCACAGCAGGTAGTAGCCCGCGAGGGCGAGGGGGGAGAGTCCGCCGGCCCCGGATGTTCCGCCCGGCCTGCCCAGGAGCCCGGGCGCGCTCGCCGCCACCGCCTCATGGGCGGCGCGGAATCCTCCCGCGCTCCTCATGACGAGGACCCAGGCGGCCACGGCCAGGGCGGCCAGGAGGAGTCCGTGGAAGGAATCCGTCCGCGTCAGGGAGCGCAGACCGCCGCGCGCCGTATACAGCGCGACGAGGGCCGCCACGGCGAGCGCGCCCGCGCGATACGGCAGTCCCCAGGCCGATTCCAGGAGGAAACCGGCCGCCATCGGCTGGAGGGCCAGGTACGGCAGGGTGAAGAGCACGAGGCAGGCGGCGAAAAGCCCGGTCACCGGAGGGGACCTGAAGCGGTCCCTGACGAGATCCACGGGGGTGATCCAGCCTCGTCGGCCTCCCTCCTCCCTGAGCGGCAGGCCGACGAGGTACATCCCGAGGGCCATGAAGCCCGTGCCGAGCGCCATGGCCGGGTAGAAGACATATCCCATCCTGTAGCCCGCCCCGGAAAGTCCCAGGACGGTGAAGGCCGAGAAGTTCGTGGCCGCGGTCGTGAGCAGAAGAGGTATCCACCCGAGGTTCCTGTTCCTCAGATAGAATTCCTCGGCCCCGGGCGCCGCCCCAGGCGCCGCCTCGAGCGCTGCCCCAGACTCCGCCGTAGCCGCCGTCCCGGGCGCAGTCCCGAGCCGGCGGCTACGGCGACGGGCCACGATGAGAACCGCGATGATGTAGAGTGAGAAGACGAGGATGCCGGACGCCAAAGCCGTGCCAGTGTTCATGGCGACTCCTTGCGCGGCCGGGATGGCCCTCATGGGCCTGGCATAGCCTGCGATACACCCGGACTCTAGCAGGGCGGATTGTCCCGGGTCAATCGGGAAAAAGGGATTGACCGTCGATTCCGCTCTGTATACAGTCTCCGATACTACGTGGAGGAACAGGTATGTGCGGCATTTTCACCATCACCGACATCAAGGGCGACGCTTCGAAGCTTCGCAAGAAAGCCCTGAGCCATGTGAAGCGCCTGAGGCACCGCGGACCGGACTGGAGCGGGGTCTGGGCCGACGAACATGCCGTCATCTGCCATGAGCGCCTGGCCATCGTCGACATAAACCACGGAGCCCAGCCTCTCATCGATTCGGGGACGGGCCGCGTCCTCGCCGTCAACGGGGAAATCTACAATCACCGCCAGCTCCGCGCCGAGATGCTCAGGAATCCCCACGAATTCAAGACCGACTCCGACTGCGAACCCCTCCTCTACCTCTACGACGAATACGGCCCCGAGTTCCTGAACAGGCTCAACGGCATCTTCGCCTTCGTCATTTACGATCCCCGCGACGGGGACTTCTTCATCGCCAGGGACCACATGGGCATCAATCCCCTGTACTGGGGACGGGATGGGGAAGGCAACCTCTACGTGGCTTCCGAGATGAAGGCCCTCTTCGACATCTGCGCGAAGGTCGAGGTCTTCCCTCCCGGGCATTCCTACAAGGGCAAGGAAGGCAGGCTCGTGAAGGGGTACGAGCCGGCCTGGGCGGCTCCGGGCTTCATCCCGACGGGCGAGGCCGACCTCGCCGCGCTGCGGGATTCCCTCGTGGCGGCCGTGCGCCGCCAGCTCATGTGCGACGTCCCCTACGGCCTCCTCATCTCGGGCGGGGTGGATTCCTCCATCGTCGCGGCCATAGCCGCGCGCCAGGCCGGGCGGCGCGTCGAATCCGACGGGGCCGAACAGGCCTGGTGGCCGCGCATCCACTCCTTTTCCGTGGGCCTGCCCGACGCCCCGGACACGAAGTACGCGAAAATGGTGGCCGAACACATCGGCAGCCAGCACCACGAGATCAACTTCACGATCCAGGAAGCCCTGGACGCCCTGCCGGATGTGATCTGGCACCTGGAAACCTTCGACGTCACCACGATCCGCGCCGGCACGCCCATGTATCTCATGACCCGCAAGATCAAGGCCATGGGCATCAAGATGATCCTCTCGGGCGAGGGTTCGGACGAAATCTTCGGCGGCTACCTCTACTTCCACAAGGCTCCTGACCGCGTCGAGTTCCACGAGGAGCTCGTGCGCAAGCTCTCCATGCTCCACCTCTACGACTGTCTCCGCGCCAACAAAGTGACGGCGGCATGGGGCGTGGAAGCCCGCGTGCCCTTCCTCGATCCCGAATTCATGGACGTGGCGATGAGCATCGACCCGGCCCACAAGATGATAAGGAAGGACGAGGGGCGAATGGAAAAGTACATCCTGCGCAAAGCCTTCGACGGATGGATCCCCGACGAGATCCTCTGGCGCCAGAAGGAGCAGTTCTCCGACGGCGTGGGCTATTCCTGGATCGATTCGCTGAAGGCATACGCGGAGAAGGAAGTCTCCGATTCGGCGATGGCCAACGCCGCCTGGCGCTTTCCGGTCAAGACGCCCCAGTCCAAGGAAGCCTACCTCTATCGCTCGATCTTCGAAGAGCATTTCAAGAACCCGAGCGCCGTCGATCTCGTGCCCGACGGACCCAGCATAGCCTGTTCCACGCCCACGGCCATCCGCTGGGACGCCGCCTGGGCCAGCCAGGCCGACCCCTCCGGCCGCGCCATCCGCGGCGTGCACGACAAGAGCCTGAAGTAATCCAGCCGCCTCCCGTGAAGCCACCGCTCTTTTCCATCGAAATGATTTGACAGATGGAAGGAGCGGTGTTAGGCTAGACCTGTAATACAGGTATACAAGCCTGTCCACAACGATGGAGCGGGGCGAAGCGATGGATAAAGCGCATATTCTTTCGGAAGCCTTCTCGAGCGGCAGGCTCGCCATAGGGGGCCACGTCTTCCTCACCGATCCCTCGATCTCCGAGGCCATGGCCGGTTTCGGCTACGACTTCCTCTGGATAGACGCGGAGCACGGCCCCTTCGACAAGGAGAGGCTTCTGGCCCACATCGTGGCGGCCAACGGGGCCGGAGCCGCAGCTCTCGTGAGGGTGGCCGGCAACGATCCCATCATCATCAAGCCCGTCCTCGAGATGGGCGTGGACGGCATCATCATACCGATGGTCTGCTCGGCCGAAGAGGCGAAAAAGGCCGTGGCGGCCTGCCTCTATCCTCCCAGGGGAATCCGCGGCTTCGGTCCCAGGCGGGCCAATCGTTACGGCATGGTTCCCATGGACGAGTACCTGGAAAAGGCCGACGCCTCCTTCCTCAGGATTGTCCAGATAGAGCATGTCGAAGCCGTGAGGAACCTCGCCGGGATACTGGCGGTGGAAGGCCTCGACGCGGTCATCATCGGCCCCAACGATCTCTCTGCCTCCATAGGGCGCCTTGGGAAACTGGGCGATCCGGAAGTCGTCAGGCTCTACGACGAAATCGTCTCCGTCTGCAAGCGCGAGGGAATGCCCTGCGGCGTCTCCATCGGCCCCGGCGACAGGCAGTTCATACGCGAATGGATCGGACGCGGCG
>CAZRYP010000059.1:0-6328 GCA_964604295.1 uncultured Treponemataceae bacterium | reverse complement strand
GTCGACTTCATCTCCTGCGGCGACGACATCAGCTTCATGGCGATCGGCGCGGCGCAGACCATGGGCTGGATCCGCGAATGCCGAGGCCAGGTCCCCGCGGCGGGAAGGTAGGCCTCGTGGAAAATCCGAACTGGGAAGTCAAGCGCACGAACCTCTACGAGCAGATCGCCGACGCCCTCGAGAACGCGATTCTCCAGACGGGCGTCCGCGCCCTCGCCGATGGGGAATCGGGCAGCGAGGACAAGCTTCCCTCGGAGCAGGCGCTGGCCTCCAGGTTCGGCGTGAGCCGCACCGTCATCCGCGAAGCCCTCAAGCTGGTCAAGGAGAGAGGCCTCATCGAACAGAGGACGGGGGAAGGATCCTATATAACCAAGCCCGGCCCCGACGCGGTATCGAGCGTCATGGGCCGCATGATCCTCATGGACAACATCAGCGACGACGAAATCGTCGCGGTGCGCGGCATACTGGAGATAGCCTCCTGCCGTCTCGCCGCGACGAACGCCAATGAAGCCGACCTCGCGAGGATGCGTTCGATCCTCGACGACATGAAGGCGCGCTGGGACGACAACGAGGCGATGATACGGATGGATACGGATTTCCACATCGCCATAGCCATCGCCAGCAGGAACAAGCTCCTCGGCATCCTCGTCGAGGCCATGACCGTGCTCATCCGCAAGTTCATACGGAAGAGCATCTACGCGCCGGGGGCCAAGCCCGACGGCCTGAAGCGCCACGCGGTGATACTCGAGGCCCTCGAGACGAGGGACCCGGAAGCCGCGGAGGCCGCGATACGAAATCATCTCGAAGTCTCGCGCCAGAATGTCGAATGGTTTACACTTCACTATGGTTCCAAGAGGGCGGACGCCTGAGGCGCCGCCCCAAAGCTATATGTTTCAGGAGGAGAACCGATGAAAAAGCTTCTGATCGCGCTCGTGGCACTCGCCCTCGTCGGCAGTGCGGCTTTCGCCCAGTCTGCCGTGAAGAACAAGCCCGTGGAACTCGTATACACCATGACAGCCGTTCCCACGGACGCCCACGCCGGGGCGATGAGGGTCTTCAAGGAAGTGGTGGAAAGAGTTTCGGCAGGCAACATCAAGGTGAAGACCTATGACTCCGCCTCCCTCTTCAGGCAGGAACAGGAAGTCTCCGCGGTGAAGTCCGGCCAGGCCGACATCACGGCGACGGCGGCTCCCTGGCTCACCGACGGCTCGCCCTGGATTTCGATGTTCACCGCCGGCTACATTTTCAAGAGCTATGATCACATGACCACGGTCCTCAATGGCGAAATCGGCAAGCAGGCCTTCGAGCGCGTGGCGAAGGAACAGGGGATCAGGCCCCTCGGCGCCCAGTACCTCGGCACCCGCCAGCTCAACATGGTCAAGGATGTATGGATCAAGACCCCGGACGACCTCAAGGGCGTCAAGCTCAGGATGCCCAACTCCGACTCCTGGCTCTTCCTCGGCAGGGCCCTCGGCGCCAACCCCACGCCCATTTCCTTCTCCGAGCTCTACATGGCCCTGCAGACCAAGACGGTCGACGGACAGGACAATCCCCTTCCCTCCACCAAGAATGCCAAGTTCTATGAAGTGACGAAGTCCATCACCCTGACCAACCACATCGTGGACTCGGTCTGGCCCGCCATCAACGAGAAGAAATGGCAGTCCTTGAGCGACGAGCAGAAGGGCTGGGTCATGGAAGGCGTCAAGGCCGGCATCAAGTACTGCGACGAGACCAACCTCAAGGCCGAAGCCGAGCTCGTGGACTTCTTCAAGAAGGCGGGGCTTTCCGTGTACAAGGCCGACGTCGACGCGTTCAGCAAGCACGTCCAGGCGCTGTATCTCGCCTCGGACTACGCCAAGAAGTGGGACATGGATCTCTTCAAGAGAATCCAGGACGCGGCCAAATAAGACTCCGGGAACCTGAATCCGGGTTTTCGGCGAAAGGGAGACCTCGCTCCGGCGACAGTCTCCCTTTCCCTTTCCACGCGAAGGAGCCACTGTGAAAAAGATATTTCTGGTCCTGAGGGATATATTCGAGATCTACGTTCCCGCAGCCGCTTTCCTGTCGATGTTTTTCGCCTTCATCCTCCAGGTCTTCACCCGCTACGTGATCAACATGCCCCTGACCTGGACCCATGACGTCATCGTCACGGGATTCGTCTGGACCGTGCTCTTCGGCGCCTGCTACACCATGAGGGCCCGCCGTCACGTCAAGTTCACCATGGTGTACGACAAGCTCAAGCCCCGGCCCGCGGCGCTCAGCCGCCTTGTCGGCAATCTCATCATCGTGGCCGCCTTCCTCATGCTTATCGTTCCTTCGTGGAACTACTCCTTCTTCCTCTTTTTCCAGAAAACCGCCGTCCTGAGGATCAACTACACCTATATCTTCATTCCCTTCGTCTATCTGACGATCTCGGTCATCGGCTACAGCCTCGTCGATATACTTGAGGACCTCAAGGTCCTGCGTGGCGGACTGGCCGACAGCCGGGACCACAAGCAGGAGGAACCGACACCATGAGCATCGCACTGCTTGCCGCCCTCGTCATTTTCGTCCTGATATTCCTCCTCAGGATGCCCATAGCCTTCGGGATGATCGCCTGCGCCGTCGCCTACCTTTCGATAAAAGGCGCCGACCTCGGATTGGTGATCAATCAGGTCGTCAACACCTACTACACGAACTTCGTCATCATCGCCGTTCCCCTGTTCATGTTCACCGCCAACGTGATGAACTCGGGCAAGGTGACCGACATGATTTTCAACTTCGCCAACGCCCTCTGCGGAAGGATGCGCGGCGCCCTCGGCCACGTGAACATCCTGGCATCGCTGATCTTTTCCGGCATGACAGGCTCCGCGATCGCCGACGCGGCCGGTCTCGGAAAGATAGAAATCGCCGCCATGAAGTCGAACGGCTTCGACGACGACTTCTCCTGCGCCATCACGGCAGCCTCGGCCACCCTGGGACCTATCTTCCCGCCGAGCATCCCCCTCGTCATCTACGCGATGCTCTCGGGCACTTCCGTGGGAGCCCTCTTCATGGGAGGCATGGTCCCCGCCCTCCTCCTCACCGTCGCCCTGATGATCTACGTGGCCATAGTCTCGAAAGTCAGAAATTACCCGCGCGGCCCCGCGTTCAAGCTGAGGGCCTTCATCGTCCTGACCATCAAGGCCATTCCTTCCCTCCTGACGCCGGTCATCCTTCTCGCCGGCATCTACACCGGCGTGATGACGCCGACGGAAGCGGGGGCGGTGGCCGGACTCTACGCCATCATCATCGCCATCTTCGCCTACAAGTCCCTCAACCTCAAAGAATTCTGGCATGTGGTGAAGACGACCATCCAGGATGTCGGTTCGACAAGTATCATCATCGGCGCGGCAGCCATCATTTCCTATGTCGTGGCGAGGGAGGAGATATCGGTCGGCCTGGCCAACTGGATCATGAGCATCTCCCGGGACAGGAATTTCTTCCTTCTCCTCGTGAATGTCGTGATCCTCCTCCTCGGCATGTTCATAGACACCTCCACCATCCAGCTCATCTTCGTGCCCATACTCTTCCCCGTCGCCAGGGCGCTCGGGATAGACATGGTCCATTTCGGCCTGGTAGTGACCTTCAACATGATGATCGGCCTTTCCACGCCGCCCTTCGGCATGCTCCTCTTCATCACCTCGTCGATTTCCGGCACCCCGCTCAAGAACATAATCAAGGAGATCGTCTGGCCCCTCGTGGCGATGATCGTCGTATTGGTGATAATCACGTATTTCCCCGATACCGTGCTCTTCCTTCCGAGGGCGGCCGGCTTGCTCAAATAGGAGAACCCGATGGCGAAAGAATACAGGGGCTGCTGGCCCACGATGATCACCCCCTTCACCGAAGACGATAAAGTCGACTTCAAGGCCATCGAAGCGATGGTCGAGTGGTATATCCAGAGAGGCAGCGACGGCATCTTCGCCGTATGCCAGTCGAGCGAGATGTTCTTCCTCAGCGAAAGGGAAAAACTCGATATCGCCGCGGCGGTGAAGGACGCGGCGGCGGGCAGGATCAAGGTCATAGCCTCGGGCCACACGGCCGACGATCCCTCGCGGCAGATCGACGAGCTGGGGCGGATGGCGGGGACAGGGGTCGACGCCGTCGTCCTCGTGAGCAACCGCCTCGCGAAGGAGCGGGAGGGCGAGGATGTCTTCCGCAGGAACGCGGAGGACATTTTCAGCCAGCTGCCCGGCGTCACCTTCGGCATGTACGAGTGTCCCTACCCCTACAGGAGGCTGTGCACGAACGACTTCCTCGCCGACTGCGCCGCGAAGGAGAGGATGGTCTTCCTCAAGGACGTGTCCTGCGCCAACGCCATCCTCAATGAGCGCGTCGGGATCGTGAAGGGAAGCAAGCTCTCCCTTTTCAACGCCAACACTTCCACCCTGCTCGACTCCCTCATCTCCGGCTACGACGGATACAACGGCGTCATGGCCAACTTCCACATCGACCTCTACAAGTGGCTCTATCTCAATTTCCGAAGCATGCCGGAACTGGCGCGCGAAGTGAGCGATTTCCTCACGGTGTCGGCCATCGTCGAAACGAGGGCCTACCCCACCTGCGCGAAATACCACATGAACGCGACCGGAGTCCCCATGTCGCTGACGACGCGGTCCAGGAACGTCGCGGACTTCAACGAGAACGCGGTCCACGAAGTGGAAAGCATCATCAGGCTGGAAAATGCCATGCGCTCGAAGCTCGGGCTGCCGCTGTAGGCGGCCGCGGGGCTTTCGCCCAACCAGGAGGAATCATGAAGTGTCTCGTGGGTTACATGTCCAAATCGGGAACGACGGCGGAAATCGCCCAACGCATCGGAAGCGTGCTCCAAGCCAGGGGCGTGGACGTCGAGGTCAAACCCCTGCTCAAGGTCGGGAATATACGCGACTACGACAGGCTGGTCCTGGGCTGCCCCGTCAACGGCATGAACGTGCTGCCCGAGTTCAGGGCTTACCTGAGCGACAAGGTCGTCGGCTCGGGCATCCCCCTCGACCTGTTCATGGTGTCCTACCTCTTCGAAAAAGGCAGGAAGGTCTTCAGGAAGGTGATCGCCAAGAACAGGGAAATCATCAGGAACCTGGCCAAGGCCTCATCCATCGAAGTGTTCGGGGGAAGACTGCCCGCGCCCCTGCCCCCCGCCATGCGCTTCATGTTCGGAACGCCATCCGACCTTCCCCTCGACATACGCGACTGGGACAAGATCGAAGCCTGGGCCGGGAAACTGGCCGATGACATGAAGCCCTAGCCTTTACCAGAAACGGAAACACGCTGAAGGGGCCGCCCGGGAATTATTCCCGGGCGGCCCCTTCATACATTTCGGCCCCGCGGCTAGAGGGCGGGATTGTCGGATTCCTCTTCCTGGACTTTTCCGGCGCGTTCGGCCGCTGGACTCCTTCCCGCGTCGGGATGGCCGAAGACTTCGGGGTTTCGCACCACATCCCTGGGCTTGGAGCCCTGGGAAGGACCGACGATGCCCCTCTCCTCCATGAGTTCCACAAGGCGCGCCGACCTGTTGTAGCCGATCTTGAGCCTGCGCTGGATGAAGGAGGCGCTGGCCTTGCCCTGCTGGAGGACGATCTCGAGGGCTTTCTCGAAGAGGGGGTCGCCCTCGCCGTCGTCGAAAAGCCCGGGTTCCAGATTCTCCTCGTCCTCGTCGTAGAAAATCTCGTCATCGATATACTCCGGCGAACCCAGGGTCTTCACGTGGGCTACCACGCGCTCGACTTCCTCCTCCGATACGAAGGCGCCCTGCATGCGCACGGGGAAGGGATCCTGGGCGCCCGAATAGAGCATGTCGCCGCGACCCAGAAGCTTCTCGGCGCCCACCATGTCGATGATGATGCGGCTGTCGAACTTGCTCGCGACCATGAAGGCTATGCGGCTGGGGATGTTCGCCTTGATGAGGCCCGTGATCACGTCGATGCTCGGGCGCTGCGTGGCCAGGACAAGATGGATGCCCACGGCGCGGGACATGGCCGCCAGCCTCGCGAGGGTGGCTTCCAGTTCCTTGCCCGTCGTGGCCATGAGGTCGGCGAACTCGTCGACGATGACGACGATGTAGGGCAGCCTTTCCTGGGCGAGGTTCCTCTCCTTCACCCGCCTGTTGTAGGACTTGATGTCGCGCACGCCCGCCTTGTCCAGGATGGAATAACGCCGCTCCATCTCGCAGATGCAGTACTGCAGGGCCTGGAAAGCCCTCTTGGGATCGGTGACGACGGGGGTGAGGAGGTGGGGTATGTCGTTGTAGAGCTTGAGCTCGACGATCTTGGGGTCGTCAAAGCGCCGGTACCCCAGCCACTGCCTGACA
>CAZRYP010000058.1:10114-10915 GCA_964604295.1 uncultured Treponemataceae bacterium | reverse complement strand
CGTTCTTTGCCCGGATGGTGGCAGTATCAGCTTTTTGGATGAGGATATCACCGGCTTGCGGGCTGATGGCATCTCCAATAAGGGTATCCACAGGACATTCCAGGCAGGCAAGCTGGTTCCCAACCTCACCGTCCTGGAGAACGTCATGTCCGGCGTCCAGGATACTGTAAGCGGAGTACTCAAGGATACTATTTTCAGGCTTCCTTTCACGAAGGCAAAGCGCGAGCAGGAGATTGAGGAGAAGGCCCGTCATATTATCGAAATCACTGGGCTTTCGGCCTCAATAGATCGATGGTCTGCCGACCTTGTGTGGACCGAACGTCAGCTGGTGCAGATCGCCCGGGCGATTATTGCCGAGCCCAAGCTCCTTCTTTTGGACGAGCCTGCCTCGGGCATGGGTGCGAAGGAAATAGAAGAGGTCGATGAAATAATCCGCCATGTGAGAGATATGGGCATCACGGTGGTTGTGGTGAGCCACGACGTCAAGATGCTCATGAATGTATCGGATATCGTTACGGTGCTCAATTTCGGCCAGAAGATAGCCGAAGGCGTTCCGGCGGATGTACAGAAGAACCCCAAAGTACTGGAGGCCTATCTTGGCGCAGAGTGATAAAACAAATGCCTCTCCTTCGGGATCCCCGCTCCTCAGGGTAGAGAATCTATCGGTTTCTTATGGGCAAATCAACGCCCTTAAAGGAGTGAATATCGAGGTATTCCCCGGTGAGATAGTTGTACTTATCGGGGCAAATGGTGCGGGGAAAACTACTCTTCTCTCATCCATTCTCGGCATCACACCTTCCA
>CAZRYP010000058.1:9302-10104 GCA_964604295.1 uncultured Treponemataceae bacterium | reverse complement strand
TCGGGAACCATAACCTTCGATGGGCAAAGGATCGATAAGGATGCTGTGGACAAGAATGTCCGTAAGGGTGTCTGTCTCGTCCCTGAAGGCCGCGGTGTATTTGCGTCGATGACGGTGATGGATAATCTTTTGCTCGGCGCGCATCATAACCTGAAGAACAAAGACAAGAACCTGGAACGTGTCTTCGGCTGGTTTCCAATTCTTGAACAAAGAAAAAATCAAGTAGCCAAAACCCTCTCCGGCGGCGAACGGCAGATGCTCTCGATAGCGCGAGGCCTTATGTCGGTACCCAAACTCATTCTTGTGGACGAACCTTCGATAGGCCTGGCGCCCATCGTCGTCAACGACATTTTCGCAATTCTCCAGATGCTCAATAAGGAGGGCTACACGATTCTGCTGTCTGAGCAGAACGCCTTCAAAGCTCTTAAAGCCGCCCACAGAGGCTATGTACTGGAGACCGGCAGTGTAACGCTCAGCGGGACAGCTCAGCAGTTGCTGAATGATCCTGGTGTCAAAGCAGCCTACCTTGGAGCCTGAACCATGCAAGAATTAATAGCACAGATTATCAACGGACTATCCCTGGGAAGCATCTATGTACTCCTGGCCACAGGATTCAACCTTCTGCTTCTAGTCGCCTTGATTATTCACTTTTCTTATCCGGTGGTTGTTGTGTTCTCCATGTACATAGTATGGGTGGTTCTCAATGCTACAGGCAACAATCTCATCCTGGGCATTCTGGCGGGAGTGGTATCCTCCATCGTTCTGAACGTCGTTAGCGCACCCATTTTCCAGAAGGTCATGA
>CAZRYP010000058.1:6231-9292 GCA_964604295.1 uncultured Treponemataceae bacterium | reverse complement strand
GAGAGGTGAGGTGGACGTCAACTCCACCATGGTTGTCTCCATGGGTATGGGATTTATTATCACCGATATTCTGTCCCACTCCTTTAACCATGGATTCCCCATCGCCTATCCAGATGCCCTTACTGGAAGCGGACCGTTGTTCAGAATAGGACTTATCAGTGTCCAGGTTGGTCAAGTATGGTCCCTTGCCATTGGTGCAGTGGCGGTGTCGGCTTTCTTTGTGCTTCTTTATAAAACAAGGGCGGGAAGAGCCTTCAGGGCTATTTCCGAAGATCCGGCAGGCGCAAAGCTGGTAGGGATTCCCCTCGTGAAGACGGGAATTCAAAGCTATGCCCTTTCAGGCATAATGGGCGGCATGTCAGCGATCTTGATCGCCATGCTGCTA
Source organism: uncultured Treponemataceae bacterium (assembly GCA_964604295.1). Taxonomy (GTDB): domain Bacteria; phylum Spirochaetota; class Spirochaetia; order Treponematales; family Rectinemataceae; genus CAZRYP01. Next base: position 8,907 of record CAZRYP010000058.1, on the reverse strand, counting down.
CACTCAGCTTCTCCCGGCCTGGGTGACATGCTCGCCCATAAGGTGCTGGCAGTCTCCATCGTAGCGGGACTGGGGAACCTCGTCGGCGGACTGGTTGTAGGCCTTGCCCTTGGCGTTATAGAAGCGCTTATCCAGGGATATGCCGCGGGAAGCTGGTCCAATGCCATTGCGTTTGTAGTGATGCTTGTCGTCATTCTGTGGAAGCCGAAGGGTCTCTTCGGAATCAAAGTCTAAAAGAGGAGGACACCGTGAATTTATCGATGTATTACTTCCTTTCTATCACCGCGGTGAACATCCTCATGACCTGGGCGATTTACCTGCCCTACAGAGTGGCGCACCTGCATTTTATTACTATCGCCAATATGGCCATATCGGGATATCTTGCAGGCTATCTGGTGCTTACCTTGAAGTTCCCTTTCTTCTGGGCCTTGCTGATTGGCTTTGCTGTCGGCGGCCTGATCGGCTACATAGTGTCGCTTTTTATCGGCGATGCTCCCACCTTCGCTGTCGTCATCGTAGGTTTCACATTCATTTACATCACCAGGACTTTAATAGAAAACCTTCCGGCAGTAGGCGGCACCATGGGGATGTTTGGGCTTCCCAATATAGCAAAAACTCCTGCAGGACACCGGAACCTTATAATTGCCATACTCTATGGTCTAGTTCTATTGGTAGGCTTTCTTATTCACCGCTTCGACAACTCCAGGCTGGGCAAGGCCGCCTCGGCGGTCTTTGTTGACAAGGATCTTGCCACCTCTTTGGGTGTGGACATAAAGAAGGTGGGCCAGCTCCTGCAGGTCTTCAGCTGTGTCATTGCCGGAGGTACCGGCGTTCTTTACGGCTTCATCTACAAAAGCTTCCATCTAGACTTCTTTACCTTTCACCTGGTGGGAATTTTTATGACCACCATCTTTGTAGGTGGCTACAGTACCTTGTGGGGATCTCTATTGATGGCACCTATTCTCTACGGCGTGCCCTTGCTTTTCCCTGCAGAAATTCAATCATGGCGCATGGTGATTTATGGTGTTATACTGATTCTGATACTAGTTTTGAAACCTGAGGGTTTCATCACGAGGAAGTTCGTCTACAATATTGGTATCCGTCTTTCGCGCAAGCGGGAGAAGATATAAAGACTACGAAGGAGGTTCTATGAAAAAGTTAGCCGGAGTAATGATCCTGCTCCTTGTCGCTTCTACCGCGGCGTTTGGCCAGGTGGTTACGAACGAGTGGCAGATCCCCTTCCTCAACAGCCTCACCGGCGCAATCGCGTCAATCGGTGAGTACCTGCACTGGGGAGCAAATTACGCCGCAGAAGAAATCAACGCGGCAGGCGGCATCGCTGGCAAGCCAGTAAAGGTGATTGGAGTCGATACTGCACTCGATCCCCAGAAAGGCTCTGTCGAAATGGCCCGCATTGTCAAGAACAGCCTGGTTGCCCTGGGTCCCGTCCCCGAGCCGGTCATCATGGCTGCCATGCCCATCGCTGTGGAGAATGGGATGATGTCCATCACCGCGTCCACCTCCTACGAGTACGCGGCTCCCTACTTCCCCTGGACTGTCTCCTGGTTCCCCCCCACCGAGGCAAGGCTTGCCCCTCTGGTCGAAGCTTGGCTCAAGCAGTTCACGGACATCAAGAGTGTCGTTCAGTTCATCGAGCCTTACGGTGCGTGGCCTGGGATGGCGAAAGGCCATACCAAGGCGCTCAGCAACCTGAAACTGAATGAAGTGAAGATTGATGTTCCCAGCGACGCAGTGGCTCTCGGCCCCATCGTCGTGCGCGCTATGTCCCAGAAACCCGATGCGGTAATCCTCGCCTGCAATGCTGAAAAGGCTGCAAAGATTATCAAAGAAATGAGAAACCTCGGATGGACCAAGATGAATCATATCCTGGTATTCTCCAGCGCTGATACGCCAGAGCTCTACACTACCGGTGGCAAGGATATCGAGGGAATCCAGATCTACAACTACACCAACGACACCCTCAGCACCCCTCGCTGGAACGCCTTCAAGGCCGCCTACATGGCCGACCACAAGGGCACCCAGGTTCCCAGCCTCGCGCCGAACTACTACGATGCGGTGTACATGGTTAAAGCAGCCATCGAGAATACCGGAGTAACCGGAGATCCCAAGAAGCTCAAGGAAGAGCGCAAGAAGATCGCCGACTATCTCCAGAACGTGAAAGGCTTCAAAGGACTGCTCTTTGAGTGGGATAACGTCAACGGCGTTGCCATGACCAAGCCTACCTACATCTTCGAAGTGAAAGATGGCAAGAAAAAGCTTGTACTGGAAGTCAAACCCACATTCTGACGGATACCCAATGTCTGTGAAGCCATATCGGCTTCATGAAGGGTTGAATGCATGACCCGGGGGACCGTTTCGCGAGAAACGGTCCCCGCTTTTTTCTAGGAACCTGCAGGCTTGGAGGGCTGGATAATAAATATGAAAAACATGCTGCCGATCGCCAGGTCGGATATACACGTACATTTGACGAAAGAAGATACCGACGCGCTGTTCGGTGAAGGCTACACGCTCACGCATTTGCGCGAGCTCACCATTCCGGGCAATTTCGCGTGCGCGGAAACGGTGGAAGTCGTAGGTCCCAAAGGGAGCGTCAAGGGCGCGGTAGTCGTCGCCCCGGCGCGAAAGTACACGCAGATCGAGGTTTCCTTCACCAAT
>CAZRYP010000058.1:0-6221 GCA_964604295.1 uncultured Treponemataceae bacterium | reverse complement strand
GCCGAGGTCCTGGGCATCGATCCGCCCCTGCGGGAATCGGGGGACATCGAAGGCAGCCTCGGCTGCACGCTCATCGGCGCGGGCGGGCGGAAGCTCGTCCTGAAAAAGGGGCTCATCGCAGCGCTCAGGCACATTCACATGCACACGAACGACGCGAAGGAATTCGGCGTCGTGAACGGACAGAGAGTCAAGATCAGGGTTCCCGGGAACAGGGGGCTTGTGTTCGAGAATGTGATAGTCAGGGTCGCGGACAACCTTGCCCTGGAAATGCACATAGACATGGATGAGGGCAGGGCGGCGGGAGTCGTGGACTTCCAGCTCGTGGAACTCATGAAATAATTCGAACCCGAGGATGTGAAGGGGCCGCCCGGATGCGCCGGGCGGCCCCTTCACATGAGATAAACCCGAGCCTTGTCCGTCTTCAGCGGACCTTTTCCGCCATCCTTTCGGCCAGCTCCCCGTGGCCCATGTATCCATAGGCCGAATCGGCGCTGCGGATGGCCTTGGCGATCGCCCTCGCCATGGCATCGGCCGCCATCGATCCAACTATGTTGATATCGCTCTCCACTTCCCCCGTCGTCACGGCGAAAATCGAGTCGCCCTCGCCGGCGGTGTGGGCCGGCTCGATGGCTCGGGAAAAGCCGTCGTGGGCCATCATGGCCACCCTGGTAGCCATGGGCTTGCTCAGTATGGCGTTGGTCGCGATGATGCCGATGGTGGTGTGGGTCGTCATGCCCTTCTTCTGCTGGGCGGAAGGGTAGTTCGCCTGCTTCTTCTTCATCTCCTCATAGGCGTCCAGGAGACCGTCCCCGGCCAGGTTCGTGGTTCCGCCCAGGAGCACGCCCGTGTTCGGATCGCGGACATTGCCCCAGCAATTGACGACAACGAGGGCGCCGACGACGAGGTCGCCGCTCTTGACGCTGGCCGTGCCCAGGCCGCCCTTCATCCTCTGTCTCAGCTCTCCCGCCCATCCGATGAGGGCTCCCGTTCCTGCCCCCACGTTCCCCATCGGGACATCCTCTCCCGCGTTGAGGCAAGCCTGGTATCCCATGGCTTCGTCGGGATAGGCGAGGGGATCGCCCACCGTGAGGTCGAAGATCACGGCGCCGGATACGATGGGCACCTTGATGTTCCAGGCATCGAAGCCGATTCCTTTGTCACGGCAGTACTTCATGACTCCGCCAGCTCCCGCGAGGCCGAAGGCGCTTCCTCCGCTGAAATATATGGCGTGCGGCGCCGGTACCATGTTTACCGGATCGAGACAATCCGTTTCCCTGGTCCCGGGCGAACCGCCCCTGACATCGACTCCCGCCGTCTTGGCGTTTTCGCAGAGAATGACCGTGACGCCGCGCGCCGATTCGGGATCCTGCGCGTGGCCCACCCTGATGCCGGGTACATCCGTGATAGCGTCTCTCATGATGGCTGCTCCTTTCGTTTCTCGGGAAATAATGGACGCCGTTCGCGACCTTGTCAAGCTTGACGGCATTCCAGGAGTAAAACTCGGTTTCAAATGTTGATAACATGGCTTGTCCGCCGGAAAAATTCGAGCTATAATGCACTAAATAACTAAGGGTTATTCAAAGGAGAATTACCATGGCTGACGTTCAAAAACTATCCATTCCCGATCTTGCCGCGATGAAGAAGGAAGGCAAGAAGATCTCCATGATCACCGCCTATTCCTATCCCCAAGCCTTGGTCGTCGACGAAGCCGGGATCGACATCATCCTGGTCGGCGACAGCCTCGGAATGGTCGAGCTCGGATATTCCGGCACCACCCCCGTCACGATGGACGAGATGCTCAACCACACCAAACCGGTGATGCGAGCGGTCAAGCGCGCCCATGTCGTGGGCGACATGCCTTTCATGTCATACAACATCTCCGTCGAGCAGGCCATCACCAACGCCGGCATCCTCTACAAGGACGGAGCCTGCGATTCGATCAAGCTCGAAGGCGGACAGGATTTCGCCAAGACAGTGTCAGCCATCGTCAAGGCGGGCATCCCCACCTTCGGACACATAGGGCTCACTCCCCAGACCGCCGGAGCCCTCGGCGGATTCAAGGTACAGGGCAAGTCCCTCGACGCCGCCAAGAGAGTGATCGAGGACGCCATCGCCCTCGACGAAGCCGGAGCCTTCGCCATCATCCTCGAAGCCATTCCCCGCCAGCTCGCCAAGATCATCACCCAGAAGGTGAAGTGCATCACCGTCGGCATCGGCGGCGGCATGGACTGCGACGGTCAGGTCCTCGTCCTCCACGACATCCTGGGCCTCTTCAAGAGATTCACGCCCAAGTTCGTGAAAGTCTACGCCAACGCCTATGACTTCCAGCTCAAGGCCGTGAAGGATTTCATCGGGGAAGTGCAGGAGAAGAAATTCCCCTCCGACGAATTCACCTTCACCATGAAGGAAGACATCGTGGACGAGCTCAAGAAGCAGTACGGGCTCTGATCGGCGACCGAAGACCAGGAAAGCGGCGAGCTCGGGCGGATACCCGTATGCCCGTCGCTTTTTCGACATATATACATTGACCGCGGGTTCGAAACCCGGGTCGACGGAGGCATTCCATGTCAATAGTCCGCAAGAATCCTGTACCGCACGATATAGATATCGCGCAGGCTGCCGTAATAAGGCCGATCTCCGAGATCGCCGGACGCTACGGTCTCGACGAGCGTTTCCTCGAGCATTATGGTTCCGAGAAGGCTAAAGTCCGCCTCGAGTTCCTTACCGACCCCAAGTCGCCCACCGCCAAACGGGCCAAATACATCGATGTGACCGCCATCACTCCCACGCCCCTCGGCGAGGGCAAGACGACGACGACAGTGGGTCTGGCCCAGGGACTCGGCGTCATCGGCAAGAAGGCGATCGCCAATATCCGCCAGCCTTCGATGGGACCGACTTTCGGCATCAAGGGCGGCGCCGCCGGCGGCGGCTACAGCCAGATCGTGCCGATGGCCGACTTCAACCTACACCTCACGGGCGACATACACGCCGTATCCGCGGCGCACAATCTCTGTGCCGCGGCGATCGACGCGCGCATGTTCCACGAGAGCCGCTGGAGCGACGCGTACTTCGAGAAGCTCGGCCTGAAGAAGCTCAACATCGATTCCTTCAACATCCTCTGGCGCCGTGTCATGGACATGAACGATAGAGCACTCCGCAAGATGGTTCTCGGCATGGGAGGCCTCGAAAACGGCCCCTTGAGGGAAACCGGCTTCGATATCTCGGTGGCCAGCGAAGTCATGGCCATCCTCGCGCTCTCCACGAGCCTCGAGGACATGAGGAGAAGGCTGGGCAAGATCGTTGTGGCCCTGGACAAGTCGGGAAAGGCGATCACCACCGAAGACCTCAAAGTGGCCGGCGCCATGACCATCCTCATGAAGGACGCGCTCAAGCCGAATATCCTCCAGACTCTCGAGGAGCAGCTCGCCTTCGTCCACGCGGGACCCTTCGCGAACATCGCGCACGGCAACTCATCGATAGTCGCCGACAGGATCGCGACCAGGATAGCCGACTACGTCGTGACGGAGTCGGGATTCGGCGCCGACATGGGATTCGAGAAGTTCATGGACATCAAGTGCCGCGCCTCGGGCATCATGCCCGACGCCGTGGTCCTCGTGGCGACGGTCCGTGCCCTCAAGATGCACGGAGGCGGCCCCAAGGTCACGCCGGGCAAGCCCCTCGCGACTGCCTATACCCAGGAAAACCTCGACCTGCTGCGCAAAGGAATCTCGAACCTGGAAGCCCATCTCGGCATCATCAGGAAATTCGGACTTCCTGCCGTGGTGGCCATCAACGCCTTCCCCACCGATTCGCCGGCCGAACATGAACTCGTCCGGGAAGCGGCGCTCAAGGCTGGCGCCTCGGACGCGGTCGTGTCCAAGAACTGGGCTTTGGGCGGAGAAGGAGCGGCCGATCTCGCGAGAGCCGTCGACAAGGCTTGCCAGGAACCGGCCCTGGCCAAGTTCCTCTATCCCCTCGACATCTCCATCAAGGACAAGATCGAAACCATAGCCCGTGAAGTGTATGGAGCCGGCTCCATCACCTACACCAAGGAAGCCTCCGAGGCTATCGAGAAGTTCTCCTCCCTGGGCTACGGCAACCTCCCCATCTGCATGGCCAAGACCCATCTCTCCCTCTCCCACGATCCGACTGTCAAGGGAGCCCCGAAGGGCTTCTCCTTCCCGGTCAAGGACCTGAGGCTCGCCGCGGGCGCCGGCTTCATCTACCCGATCACCGGAGAGATCAGCACGATGCCTGGCCTCCCCTCGGTTCCGGCCTATATGGGAATGGATATCAACACGACCACGGGAGAAATCACCGGTCTCTCCTGAAAATTTCCCGATCCGGATATTCTGAACCGATTGACGGCGGCCCGCATCGCGGGCCGCCGTTTTCCATATCGGGGCGCGGATCGGAGCTCGGATCGAAGCTCGGATCGGTTCGCGGCCTCGAGGCGAGTGCCGCGCCCCCTCTTCATAGTTCCGACGGATCGAGTGCGGTGATGCCCGGCAGGGAAAGGCGTTCGAGGTATTCGAGGAAGGCGCGCGGTCCCGAGGAGAGGTGAAGGGCCGGAGAGCCCAGGTCCCCGAGCTGCTTCTCTTCCTCGCTGCAGACGACGGTGAAAGTGCCCTTGCGGATCGCCCGATGCAGCGCGCGGACGTGGGGGGCTCCTGCGCCTGAGCCTCCGGCCGAATTGTCGGACTTCTTAGCCGCCGCGCCAGGCTTCTTAGCCGTAGCGCCGGGAATGAACGCTTCAAGGCCGGCCGGCCCCGACCAGACTATGGTGCGGGCGTCGCCCAGGGATCGGGTCAGCCGGCTCAGGGCGCCTCGCGCGTCCGTGTGGGGTTCAACCACGATCACCTTGTCCGGATAGGCGACGCGGAATGCCCTGATCATGGATTCCACGGCTCTCGGATCCCCCTGGCCGGAAGCATCGCCGATCTTGTCTCCGTAGCCTTGGGATACGATGATGCCCAGCCTGTCGACCCTGGGCAGAAGAGCGGCCATGACTCCAAACTGGGCGCTCATTTCCTTGCCGCCGAAAACCGCCACGAAAGGCTTCGTGGGGTTTTCCAGGATGGTTTCCAGGACAGAGAGTTCCCTGGCCACCCTGGGACCCGCCAGGCGGTGTTCCACGAACTTCGGCACGCCGGTGATGCTCGCATGCCGCCTCAGGCAGACATTGAAGGCATCGTTCACGAACCATCCGTCGGAGAGTTCGGCTAGGGCGCGGGCAAAGGCGTCGTCATTGTCCTTCTCGCCCGAGGCGAAGCGCAGATTCTCGAGGAGATTGACGATGCCGGGAACGATGTCTTTCCTGGCTATGAGAAGGCCGGACGCGCCGACGCTCGTCCTGTGGAAAAGGAACCTCCCCCCGAGCTTCCGTTCCAAGACCTCCGCCACCGGCTCCAGGCTGAAATATCTGGAAATGTCCTCGCGCGTTCGCCTGGCCTCGAGTCCCGATCCCGGATCCCCCAGATGGGAACAGACGACGGGAGTGCCCCCTTTTCCCAGAATGGCTTCCAGCGTCGGGATGATCTGCAGGATGCGCTGCTCGCCGCAGAGCCTTCCCTCGCGCAGTTCGACGTTCGCGTCCACCCTCACGAGGACCTTGCGGCCTTCGAAGGAGGCTATCTGCCCAACATGCGCGCGGCGCAAATTCGTTTCGCGGTGCAGCCGGGCGAGCTCGGAGTCGATGAGGTTCCTGACTACTGTCGCGGCAGCGGCCGCCCTCGGGCAGCGCCCGACGGCGGCGCTCACCGAGGCGAGGGGGAGGAAAAACTCGGAAATGGGCGCCACGCCCAGGTAGACCGCGCCTGTGTTTCCGTCCGCCGTCACCCGCTCCCCCTCGCGCACAACCACGGAGCTGGCTGAGTGGAATATCACGATCCGCTTCTCGTAGTCGATCTCGACATTGTCGCATCCCACGATGCAGGGCTTGTTCATGGACATCGCCGTGATGGCCGCGTGCGATGTCCTCCCGGGGTAGACGGTCACTATGGCGTGGGCGCCGTTCATCACCGCGAAATCCGTCGGCTTCGTGTTGTAGGCGAAGTAGACGACGCTTTCCCGTCTGTCCTCCGCCTTCCTCAGGCGCTCTTCGCTGAGCACCAGGGTTCCGGACACGACTCCGCTGTTGATGGGCACGCCCACCGTGAGCGGCGGATTCCAGCGCCGCGAGAGGAAATCGGCGCGCGGCAGGGCGGCGCTCGCGTAGGCCA
>CAZRYP010000057.1:0-10940 GCA_964604295.1 uncultured Treponemataceae bacterium | reverse complement strand
CCGCTGGGCGGCTTCCGACCACGAAGCCAGGGAAGCGCTCGGCATCAACAGCTGGGAAGGCGTGGATTATTTCAACAAGGAAAAATTCGAAGCCCTGCTCGAGCTATGGCCCTGTTTCGCCATCCTCGAGGACGCCATGGTCCGGATGGAGGCGGAAAAACCGACTGGTTCATCGGACCTCCCCGATCTCCTTGCCCGGTCCGCCGACATTCAGGCTTTCGAAATGCGGGATATCGCGCGCAAGGCCGAGGAAGGAAGCCGCTTCAGGATCGCCGATCTCATCCTTCTGATTGGCCATGACTGAACAGGAGTTCGCGGCGCCGGGAAATCCCGGCGGGAGCGATATCGCGAAAAAGATTTCGTCCTGCCTGGCCGAGAGAAAGATATGCTTCGTGTTTCCCACCCAGGTATCAGCCGATTCCTGGGCAGAAGCCGCCCTCTCCCTGCCCGGACTGGAAGCCCTCGAAACCGACAGGTTTCTGGGATGGGACGGATTCCTGGATCGCATAACGTCAGCGAACATTCCGAAAGGCAGAAAAAAGGCTGACGCGAGGTCCCGCCTCCTCTGGGCGATGAGCCTCCTCGAGGAACAGAGGAAAAAGCCTTTCCTCCGCAGCCTCATGAGTCAGGTGACGGCCCCTCCCCTGTCCGTCGCCCCGGGCTTCGCCAGGCTCGCGCCAACGTTGCGCGGCATTGCCGTCCGGCTGAGAACCCTTTCCGGGGATCTCCCGGGAGGAGAAAGAGAAGCCGAGCTGGGCGAGTACCTCGAGCTCGCGGAAAAATATTCGCGCTTCCTGGATCAAAACCTGCTCTACGAACCCGCCCATCTTCATCCATCGACGGACAGGGAGCGGCATTACATCCTCTTCGAACCTTCCCTCATGCCGGGCCATGCGGCTGTGGCGGCCGAGCTGGATAATGCCTGCTCCGTGGAAGTCCATTCATCGAGGGCGCAGGGAGGGGAACCTGAGGACGGGGAAAGCCCGATCCTGCAGAAATTCGCCACCTTACACGACGAGCTCGGATATGTGCTCGCGTCATGCGCTTCGCTTATAGAGGCGGGGCTCCAGCCGGAGGACATAGCCATCAGCTTCCCGAATCCCGGGCCCGAGATCCAGGCTCACCTCAGGCTGATCGCCGGACAGTGGGGACTTCCGGTGGATTTCCGCGCGGGAAAAACCCTTGCGGCATCTCCCTTCGGCCATCTTCTCACCTCAATTTCGCGCGCATCGGCCGAAGGTTTTTCGCTCAGGACGCTCAGGATGCTGTTCGATCAAGGAGCGTTCCGATGGAAGGAAATCGACCTCGCGAGAAAACTGATCCGCTTCGCCTCGCGATACCACATACCAGAATTGTCAGCCGACAGGCAGTACATGTCGGAGATATGGAAAAGAACCCTTTCCCTTTGTCCCGATCCGGGCGCCGATGTCCGCGCCTTCCACGCATCGCTTCTGAAGGCTGCCCGCTCGATCGCGGGTGCGGGAAGCTTCGCGAAACTCAGGGGAGCGCTTCACGAGTTCAAGGACAAATACCTGGACGAGAAGGACATCGACCCCGAAGCCGACCGAACCCTCGAGCGCATCTTCGAGGAACTGGACGGATTCGACCAGTGGCATGGCTACCTGAGGGCTCCCGATCTCCGCGCGAGCCCTCTGGACATCCTGCTTCTCGCACTCGACGCGACACCCTACAGAACGGCTGAATCAGCCAACGCGATTTCCGTCTATCCCTACCATCTGGGAATGCTCCTCGCCTCGCCCATCCATTTCGTGATGGACGCCTCGCAGGATTCCCTGAAGCCCGCGCGGGGATATTTTTCGCGCATCCCGGAAGAGTTGCGGGACCTGATCGGGGAGGAGGAGATAGACGAGGCTGTCCTGTCTTCGTTCGACGCCGTCCATGCCGTCTATTGCCACGCGGGCAAGGGGCTGTCGGGATTTTCGGTTCCCCACCCCTGGTTTCTGCGCAACGCGGCCCGGCAGCACATGGTCGACGGGCAAGGCATACCCCCGCTTCCCGACGCCCTCGAGGCGAGAGCCTGGCGCGATTCGGCGGCCGGCGAGCTGCCTGCCCGGCTTGCGGCACGCAGCCTCCGCGCCGCAAGAGGCATACTCGAGCCTGACGGCCGCGGGAATCTGTACCCGTCCTCCACCCTGTGCGGCAAGTCCAGGGTGGCCGCAACCGCCCTCGATCCCGGAGCGCTGCTTGCCTTGCCGGCATGCGATGCGGCCCCATTCTACAAGATTTCGCCGGGCAGGCTGAAAAGCCTCATGGAATGCCCCATCAAGTGGTTCATGACATGCGTCCCTGGAATCGACGGAGGGAGCTCAGCCGCCGCGGTCCTGGCCGAAGGCTCCCTCGCCCATGCCCTCATACGGACATTGCTTCAGGATATCGCGCTCAGGGATGGAGGCTTCAGGCCCGAACGGATCGAAGACTATATGGGATGGCTCGACGGCATCTTCGAGTCCGCGCTCTCCCAGATCCTCAGGCAGGACGGCCCTTCTCTCGAGCCTTCCCTCGAGGCGGCATATCCGAAAATTCGGGACAGGATAGCAAGGATACTGGATTTCGAGACAGGCTTCAGGGCCGAGGGTTGGGATATAGGCAGTTTCGAGACGACCCTGTCCAGGACATATGCCGAACTGGGCCTCTCCCTCGAGGGCAGGGCGGACAGGATTTCCGTACGATCGAGTCCCGGTGCCCCGGCTGGATCCGGAGCCTACGCCATCATCGACTACAAGAAAAAGAACACCCCGCGAAAGCGGGATTTCCTCGTGGACGAGAGCGGCCTCCTCCACGACTTCCAGATAGCCGGTTACGCGACGATGCTGGAGGGAGAGGGCAAGGAAGTGGAACGCGCCCTCTACTGGTCCATCGAGGAAAGCAAGGCCGTCACGGTATTCGGACCGGGAGGAGTCCGCCCCGACGCCGGGGAATTCCAGCCGGAAAGGGTCGCTTTCGCATCCGCCCTGGACAGGGCTTCGCGCACGATCAGGGAAGGCGCCTTCATGGCCGTCAGGCCGACGCCCGAAGGTTGTTCATCATGCCCCGTCCGCCCGATATGCAGGGCGCATTTTTCATCGGAGAATCCATGAGCGCGCCCGCCGACCGATCCTACCTCGAAAAACTGGACAGACGACAAAGACTGGCATCCACAGCCGAGCGCAACTGCGTGGTCACGGCGGGCGCGGGCGCGGGCAAGACCACGGTCCTCGCGTCGCGATTCATCCATCTCGTCGTCGGGAAGGGGATTCCCGTCCGCTCCATTCTCGCCCTCACCTTCACGAGGAAGGCGGCGGCCGAGATGTACGAACGCATCTATGGCGAGCTCGCCGCCCAGACTTCGGACTGGGCGAGGAAACAGCTGGACGATTTCCAGAACGCCCATATCACCACCCTCGATTCCTTCTGCGCGGAAATAGTGAAGCAGGCGGCCCGCGATTTCGGCTACAGCCCGGAATTCTCCATCGACGGGGAAAAATGCGTCGACCTTTCCATGGGCATGGCCTGGCGCTTCGTCTACCGAAACCGCGACAAGCCTGGAATCAGGGAAATGCTGCTCTCATTCCCTTTCGACGATGTGGCGGCCCGCCTTTTCGGCGACCTCGGCGCGAACCATGTCACGCCGCTGGCCCTGAAGGAAAAGCCCTTTTCGCCCATGAAGGGGGCTCTGGAAAAATTGGCCGCCGAAAAGGCGGGCGCGGCGATGGACCGCCTCACTTTCCTCGCCGGGGAAATGCTCGCCGTCCCGGCCGGCGCCTCGCTTCCCAAGGCCGATTGCGTTGCCGCCCTGGCGAACAGCGCCGCCCTTCTCCATGCAGCCGGCGCCGGCCGGAAAATGCCCTCGGACTTGGCCGGCTTCAGGGAAAACTTCCTCGCCTTCGCCGGTCTGGGCATGCGTTCCTACGGGAAAAGCGAGGCCGAGGGAGCCGTCAAGGCCCTCGCCAAGGAAGCCAGGACGGCGGCCCAGGATCTTCTCAATTTTTCCGCCTACATGGAAATGCTTCCATCCCATTTTTCCCTCCTGGACAGACTCGACGAATTCGCCGCCGAGGTCGCCGAAGCGAAGCGGCTGGCCAACCTCATGGACTTCAAGGACCTCGGAGCCTGCGCCGTCCATGTGCTGAAGCGCAGGAAGGACATCAGGAGCTTCTGGAAGGGGAAGATCGCGAGCATCATGATCGACGAGTTCCAGGACAACAATGAACTGCAGAAGAATCTCCTCTATCTGCTCGCGGAGAAGGGCGACAGGAATGTCGAAGGCATTCCGCGGGCTGAGGATCTCGAGGATGGAAAACTCTTCTTCGTCGGCGACGAGAAGCAATCCATCTACAGATTCAGGGGCGCCGATGTGGCCGTCTTCAAGCGCCTCGCCGGAGAACTTTCGGACTCTGGCGGCACGGAAGCCCCGTCAGATCTGGTTCTCTCGGCCAACTATCGCAGCTCCGAAAGCCTCATCGGCTTTTACAACGATTTCTTCGCCTCGATCATGAAAGAAAGCCTCGAGCATGTCAGGCGGGATTTCTGCGCCTCCTATTCGGACATGGAGCCCGGCGCCCCGGGCACGCCGCACAAGTCCGGCTTCGAATCCCAGGTCGGATACTATCTCGTGGAAGCTGCCGAGGAAGAGGCGGTACCGGGCGGAGAGAGCGAAGGCGGGTCCGAAGCCGATCGCGAAATGCCTCTTCCCGCGGAAACGGTCCCCGGCTCGGCGCCCCTGGACGCGGATGACAGCCTCGCCTTCGAAGTAGCCCAATTCATAAGGCGCGAAAAGGGAAACATGGTCCTGCGCGTAAAGGGGAACGGCCAGGAGCGGGCGCGGAAGGCCGACTACGACGACTTCGCCATTCTCCTCCGCACCACGACGCATCAGCACAGGCTCGAAAAGTACCTCAGGCTCCTCGACATCCCTTTCGATTCCGAAAGCCCCCGGAGCCTTTTCAGGGAGTCGCCCGCCCACGATATCTACAACATCCTCGCTTACGCGACCGATCCCGGCGACAAGGCCGCATATGCCGCTGTCCTGCGTTCCCCGCTCTGCCGGATTTCCGACGATGCCTTGCTGCATCTGCTGACATCGGAAGGCAAGGCCTTCGAATGGGAGTCGGCTTCCGGCTACGACGCTGCCATGCTTTCGAGGGCGAAAGCCTTTTTTGCCTCCTTACGCAGGTTGACCGATGCCGCCGTACCCGTATCCGGGATCGTCGCCCATATCTGGAACGAGGGCGGCCTCAGGCTGGATATATTGCCCCGCCCCGACTCCCATCCCTTCCTCGAGCACTTCGACTACATCCACCATATAGCCGCGGGCATAGACAGGGACAGCGGCGGCATCGCGGGATTCCTCGAGCGGCTCCGTCCCTGCATCGAGGAGGAAGCGGAAAAGCTCGACATCGAGAATGTGCCGCGCGCAGGCGTCTCCGGCGTGAAGATAATGACGATCCACAAGTCGAAGGGCTTGCAGTTCCCCATCGTGCTCATACCCTGGGTCGAGAACTCCGGCATGGTCAAGCGCAGCCAACTTCTCTGGGAGATGCTCCCGGAGGGACTCGTCGTGGACATCAAGCCCTTCGACAAGCCGGGAGCCAAGGCTGACAACATCTTCTTCAGGATGGCGAAGGACCTGGAAAACGAGAAGGCCGTCGCGGAAGTGAAACGCCTGCTCTATGTCGCCTGCACGAGGGCCGAGGATCATCTCTTCTTCTTCGGCAAGGGCAGGAAGCGGGGAGACGCCGGCGGCCATTCCTTCCAGTACTACATCGAGGACTATTTCTCCCGGGAAGAGGATCGCGCGAGACCGGGAAAGACAACGCTTCCGCCCCGCTCCGTCGGCGATGTGCGCCGCTGGCACGGCAGGGGCCGCACGCCATCGGCCTCCGACTTCGCCCGCGCCTATATGGAAACCGGGGCGATCGACAGGTCCTACGCCCGGCGCCGCCTGAGCGCGACCGAACTCAACGAATTTTGGCGGAAAAAGATGGATTCGGGATCGCCCGGAAGCGTGGGCGGTCCCTCAGCCGAAAAGGAAGTCCGCACGCCGATCCCGGCCGACAAGTTCGGGACACTCTGCCATGACGCGGTGGAGAAGGCGATCGAAACGGGATCTACCGAAGGGTATGAACCTCCTTCCGATGTCGCCAGGGGTCAGGATCCGGGGAGCCTCGCCCTCGCCCTCAGCATGGCCTCGTCCATGGCACGGGGCTTTCTGGAAAGCGATTTCTGGAAATCGCCGCCTCCGGCCGCCGGATGGAAAAGCGAAAAACCCTTCCTGCTGCGAATGGGCGAATTCCTGATCAAGGGCAGGATGGATCTGTACATGGAGACCGACGATAGCTTGACGATACTCGACTTCAAGTCGGACGCCGATCAGGATGCTTCAGCCTATGCCGTCCAGCTGGATCTCTACAGGAGGGCGGCGGTAGGCATGGCTCCCGGCAAGCCGGCGCGAATCGGCATTTTCTGGCTGAGGTCATCGACGCTCACATGGCGGGAGGACGAGCTTTCCGGAGGGTTACTGCTCGATCTGGCCCGCGACGCGGCCGGGAGCATTGGACATCGGCTCGTCTGAGCGGCTATACTTCGCCGAGGATTCCCAATGAAAGATGAACAGAAAGCGGAAGCGAAAGGACATGGATCCGCACCCAGACCGTCGGAGCTATTCTGGCTATTCGCCAGAATCAACGCGGTCACGCTGGGCGGCGGCTATGTCATCGTACCGGTCATGGCCACGAGTCTCGAGAGAAAGGGCTGGATGACGGAAAAGGATTTCTACGACATTTTCGCCCGGGCCCAGGCTTTCCCGGGGCCGCTCGCCCTCAGTTCGGCCCTCCTCGTGTCCCAGCGCCTCTGCGGTACGAAAGGGTCCATAGCCGCCTTTTTCGGCGTTGTGCTCCCGCCATTCGCGGCCATAATACTCGTGAGCGGCATCATATCCAGATACGGATCGCTGCCGGCCTTCAGGCGCTTCCTCGAAGGAGCCGGAGCCGTAGTGCCCGGCCTCGTCGCCGCCATGATCTGGAAGACGGCCGCCAAGAGGAAATGGACCTATCTGAGGATTGCGGAGACGCTGGCCCTCTCGGCGATCCTCATCCTCTTCCCGGCCTACAGCCTGCCCATACTCCTGGCGGCGATAGCGCTGCTTTACTGCATCGAGGGACCATGCAAACGCTCGAGATAATCTGGACCTTCTTCAAGGTGGGCATCATCTCCTTCGGCGGCGGCTGGTCCACCGTGGGAATAATCAAGAACGAGGTCGTGCCCCGGTGGCTGAGCGAAACCGATTTCCGCTCCCTCATAGCCATAGCCCAGTCCACGCCGGGGCCTATAGCCCTCAACGCGGCCACCATGATCGGTTGGGCGCACGGGGGATTTATCTCCTCCCTCGCGGGAACCTTGGCCGTGGTGGCGTTTCCCGTCATGGCCATAGTCGCGACCACCCTGCTGGCCAAGCGGATGCGGCTGGACAAGCTCGCCGTCAACGAATCGCTGAGAACGGGCAGCACGGCCATGATGCTTATGACCCTCTGGGCCCTCAAGCCCTCCACGGCCGATCCTATCCTCCTCGCCCTGGGACTCGGAGCCTTCGCCGTCGCGGCCTTCACGAAGGTGAACGCCCTCTGGGCGATACTCGGTTCGGGAGCCGTCAACGCCCTGGCAGGCCCGGCGATCAGAAGACTACTCGGACTGGAAGGCTGAACCGAAGCTCGTCCATTCCGCCCTCACCTTCCTCGCCGCCGCCTCGAACCCGGGAATCTCGTCGAAGCTTTTCGCCGGCGTGAGTTCTTCGGGATTGGAGATGGCGAGGATTCTTGCCCTGCCGCGGGATGCCAGGAGGGCATCGATATTGTCCAGGGCGAATTCATGGGCATCGGGATCGTTACCCGGTATCGAATAGCCCTCACCCTCGCGCCAGTATCTTTTTCCGATCTCATCCATGGCTGACAGAAGAGCCCCGGTCCTGTAGACGCGTATACCCACATTCACGTAGGAAAAGCTCCCGGAGGCCGGCATTCCCGCTTCCCCTCGCGTACCGGACCCGCCCAGCTTGTTGTGGCCGAAGGACAGGGGAAGCCCTCTTCCGTCCACCGTCACGGGGTAGGCTGGATGGGGCATCCTCGCCACGGGAAGGATGAGATCGGCTTCGGCGCACGTTCCTTCCAGGAGAGCGAGAGCCTGGAGGCCCGCCGTCGCGGTGAGGGGCGAATTCGCGTCTCCCCCGAAATTGGCTATGACATAGCTCGATTGCCGCCAGCGCTCCATCGCCTGCCTGGCCGCGTCCCCGTGGCCCAGCACCTTGCCCGGCAGACCTTCCTTCTGCGTGCAGAATGTCACCGTATCCCCGTCGATCCCGAGGGCTTCGACGATGCCTTCTCGTATCTCCCTTTCCCATCCCCGGACCACGAGGACATGGCTGCCCAAGCCCCTGAGCGCGTCCAGGGCATAGGCGGCCATGGGGATCCGCTCCGGTCCGGCCGTGATGAAATTCCGCACCGGAAACAGGCCGCGCGGCGCATCGGAAGGGAATCCTTCGATCAGCCTTGCGTACTCGTCGCCTGGTTTTGTCCCGAACCTTTCCTTGGCCAGCGCCAGGCTCCTGACCCATCGCGTTCCCGCCCCGGCCAGCAGGGTCAGGCAGCACGTCCTCTCCCGGAGACCGGCCGGGGCGGCGGCCGCGAGCTCCCGGGCTAGCGCCTCGCGCAAGGCCAGCGCCTTCCCGTGCTCCGCGCCGACCAGCGCCGGCAGGTCAATCCTCATGCATCGTCCCCGGTCCGCACTCGGCTGGTTCCTCGACATCCCTGGGCTTGAATTCCACCTTGTCCGGATGGATGATCCTGTACTTGCGAACGAAGCCGCAGGGTCGGTAGGTCATCTTAGCCTGCCTCAATCCCTCGTTGCCCAGATCCTGCTCGCGGTTGATGAGTTTGAAGTAGGCGGGCAGGGATTGGGCGAAGGCCTGATTCATGAACTGGTAGATGCCTTTGAACCGGTCGCATGCCTTCTCGAAATGCACGGCGAACATCGTCCCCTTGGCGAGAGGCTCGCCCAGGCACCACCCCACCGGCTGGTTCTGGATATAATAGACGGCGCCCCTCATGCCCAGCTCCTCGAACAACTCGAGGCCTTCCCTGGCCGCCCGGTAATCGCCGTCTATGCCCTTGGCCGCGCGCCACTCGTCGAGGACGGCGAGGGCATCGCCCACATTTTCCCTTTTCAGCGGCTTCTGCTCGCACTCGTAGGAGCTTATGAAGCCATTCACCAGGTTCCGCTTCTTGTGATACTCCCTCCCGGTCAGCTCCGCCAGGTCCTTCCTGAAATAGAGGTAATCGAAATTGTCCCTGTCCTCCTGGACGATATAGCCCCTCGCCTCGAGTTCTATCCGGTGCTGGGCAGCCTGGCTTTCGGAAAGATGCTTCATGTAATCGTGGCTGAGCATCAGTTCGTCGAATAGCTTGATCGAGGGTATGCAGCAGGGAAGATAGAAAAATGTCTTGCCTTCCTTGGTCCCGGATAGGACGAGACCGTCGTCGGGAAGTCGCGCGGCCTTGTAGTCGTAGGCATGCCGGAAAAGATAGAGGTTGGCGAAGGTGAATTCCGAAATTCCGTCCTTGAGGAGATTGAAAGCCGGATACATCCGGTCGATCATCGGCAAGGAGATCCGCGCGAACTCGGGATAGTGAGGTATGTCCGATTCTTTGCTCATTTGTTCAATGATACGTAACCCCGGGAAAAAGAGCAAGCAAGGACAGGCTCGTCGTTTCGACCCGCCTTACCTCAGCCGCCGCGATTCAGGAAAAGAGCCCGCGGCAGTTGCCTCCGGCGCTTTTTCCGGGCATAATTCCGGCATGAAAGACTTCACCCAGTATCTTGCCAAACCATACTCTGAGGCCCTTGCCTCCCGGTTGCTTCGTTACGCCAGGATCGATACCCAGAGCGATCGCCATATCGACGATATCCCCTCCACGAAAACCCAGTGGAACCTGGCCAGGCTCCTCGTCCAGGAATTGAAGGAATTGGGGCTCGCCGACATCTCGCTCGATGACCACTGCTACCTCATCGCGAGGATACCGGCCACGGCGGGCATGGAAGACAAGCCGACCATCGGCCTCATGGCCCATATGGATACGGCCAGCGACGTGCCCGGATCCGAGGTCAAGCCCAGGCTTGTCCAGAACTACGACGGCACGCCGGTGGAACTATCGCCCGGATGCCTCCTCGATCCCGCGGAATACCCCGACCTCCTCGATCATGTGGGCGACACCATCATCACGACCGATGGCAAGACCCTCCTCGGCGCCGACGACAAGGCCGGAGTCGCCGAAATCATGACCACCATCGAGTGGCTGGCCTCCCATCCCGAGGTCAGGCACGGTCCCCTGGAGATATTCTTCACTCCGGACGAGGAAACGGGAAAGGGCATGAGCCTCTTCCCCCTGCCCAAGGTCAAGTCCATAGCCTGTTATACCCTTGACGGGGGCAAGTCGGCCGAGATCGAGGCCGAATGCTTCACGGCCTACAGCGTCCGCGCCGAATTCTCCGGCAAGGTGATCCATATCGGCTCGGCCAGGGGCAAATTCGCGAACGCCGTCGCCATGGCCTGCCATTTCGTCGCCATGCTTCCGCGATCCGAGAGCCCCGAGGCTACCGACAACTGGTATGGCTATTACTGCCCCATCGAAATATCGGGATCCATGGAAAGGGCCGTCGTCGACGTCTATCTCCGCGATTTCTCGACCGAAGGCATGGAGAAGAGGATCGCGGCGGTCAAGACCTTCGCCGCCGCTGTCGAAGCCCAATTCCCCCTGGGCAAGACAGAGCTGACCGTGAAGAAGCAGTACCTCAACATGAAGGAAAGTCTCGACAAGACTCCCGCCGTCCTCGAGAAGCTCGGAGAGGCGATAAAGCGCGCCGGAGCCGAACCCGAGATCAGACCCATCCGG
>CAZRYP010000056.1:10239-11333 GCA_964604295.1 uncultured Treponemataceae bacterium | reverse complement strand
ATCCAGCCCTTCGGGCTTCCACCGGTACGGGAGGTTGACCTTGGGCTGGGTGGTGAGGTTGCCGTAGCTCTTCGTCTGCAGGACCTTCCAGGTATAGTAGGCTCCCAGGTAACTGGTGAAAAAGTAGGGGTCGTCGTAGGGAACGCCCGCGCTGTCCTCGGCGCCGACATCGAGACGCTGCGATGCGTACAAGGTAAGAGTGTGGCCGCCCAGAGGCAGTTCCGCGGCTATGCCCGTATCGAGGTAAAAGTCGATCTCGCTCCAGTCCGGCAAGGAAAACGCCGTATCGAAATCCCAGGCCCAGTCGATCTCCGCGGCGCGGAAGGGGAACTTGAATTTCGCCTCGACTTCGGGGGTCTGTGTCCCGTCGGTGTCGAAATCCCAGTTTACGTTGAGTATGAGGGGCTGCATCGTGCCGAAGAAGTTGTAGTCGCGGCCCCTCAGCGCAAGGAGAAGACCGTTGTTCGAATCGTACCTGAAATAGGGCAGGCCTATGAGGTTCCAGGTGTCCTTGGTCCTCACCAGGATGTCGACGGGGACGAGGAAGACCTTTTCCTCCCCTCCGCTCTCCCGGAGGACAGGCTCCCCGAAGGCTGGCAGCACTTCGGCCAGCTCCAGCACCCTCTCGTTCAGGAGAATCTGCCTGCTGTCCTTGAGGAAGGCATCGAGGGCTTCCCTGTCGGGGAATTCGTCCCCGACCTTCCTTTCGACCAGCTTCTCGATGAAGTATTGCCTGGTCCGGCCTTCAATCTCGAAGGTCATCGAACGTATCACGTAGCGTTCCGAGGCCTGGGCGGCGGAAAGAGTCCCGAGTATGGCGAAGCATATGGCGATTATTCGTTTCATCTGAACCCTTCCGGCGCGAAAGCGGCGCGCCGCTTTGGTTTATTCAATGGTTTTCCCATACTTTATCGTCGTCGCGAGTGCGGTCAGCGAGTGCGGTCCACGCCCACGGTCATAGCATACCATGGATTCTTTTTCTTGCGCCATATTCCCCTTGCGATCTGTGCCCGACCCCCTGTTGAACAAATGCAACCAATGCGGTATACTGCAAGAAATTCAACGATCGGCGTTGCATGAATCGATTATTTTGC
>CAZRYP010000056.1:0-10229 GCA_964604295.1 uncultured Treponemataceae bacterium | reverse complement strand
CGAGCGCCGTCGCCCTGAACTCGACTTCAGCCACTCCGTGTGGCCCCGGTTTTGATTGACCAGGTTCATGCTGTTCAAGCAAACATCATAGGATATCCCTTGAATTTCTCATCGTTCGCCTTCGACGCGAGAATCGCGTCCAACATAGCCCTCGCGGGCTACGAAACCCCCACGCCCATCCAGGAAAAGACGATTCCGGCCATACTGGAAGGACGCGATGTCCTGGGCCTGGCCCAGACAGGCACGGGCAAGACCGCAGCCTTCGCCCTGCCCATCCTCCATCGCCTCATCGGAGGCGACCGCTGCGTGCGCCGCGTCCTCGTCATCTCCCCCACCAGGGAGCTGGCCGAACAGACTCACCAGACCTTCGAGACGCTCGGCAAGAACACCGGCTTCAGAAGCATGAGCATCTTCGGCGGAGTCACCGCCAAGTCGCAGATCAAGATCCTCAAGGGCGTCATGCCCGAGATCGTCGTCGCCTGCCCGGGCCGCCTCCTGGACCTCATGGGCCAGGGCTACGTGGACCTGCGCGCCATCGAGATCCTCGTCCTGGACGAGGCCGACCAGATGTTCGACATGGGCTTTCTCCCTTCCATCAAGAAGATCATCGCGGCCCTGCCCAGGCTTCATCAGACCCTTCTCTTCTCGGCCACCCTGCCTTCCGAGATCAGGACCCTGGCCAAGCAGTTCCAGCGCGATCCGGTGCGCGTCGAGATAGGCGACTCCAAGCCCGTCGAGACGGTGAGCCACTTCATCAGTCCGGTAAGCCAGGCCGACAAGTACGAGGCTCTCAGGTCGGTGCTCACGGGCGTCGCCCAGGGCGAGGGCCAGGCCCTCATCTTCACGCGCACGAAGCACAGGGCCAAGAAACTCGCCCTCCAGCTGACGAACGCGGGCTACGGCGCCACCTCCCTCCAGGGCAACCTTTCCCAGGGCCAGAGGGACAAGGCGATGTCCAGCTTCCGTTCCGGAAGGACGAAGATCATGGTGGCCACCGATATAGCCGCTCGCGGCATCGACATCACCCAGATTTCCCATGTCATCAATTTCGACATCCCCGACACGCCCGAAGCCTACACGCACAGGATCGGCCGCACGGGCCGTATGCTGAGGAAGGGCATCGCCCTCACCTTCGTGACGCCCGAGGACAAGCAGGTGCTCAAGGCCATCGAGCGCTTCATCGGCGCCCCCATCGAGCGCATGGCGCTGAGCAGGGCCGCGGTCTAGCTTTTTTCAATTCTACGTCATCTATGACATGATATAAAAAGGGACCCTTCGGGGTTCCTTTTTTTTGGTACATGCACAATCCGCAAGTTGCAACTTCAACTTTCAGATTGCATATACTTGCTATCGAGCTTACAATAAGAGCATGATTCGACGAATAGCGGAACGTCGCGTGCTTTCCCTTGCAGCGCAATTTCCCTCCGTAATAATCACAGGACCCAGGCAATCGGGCAAAACCACACTCGCCAAAGCCTTGTTCCCAGAAAAACCCTATCTGAACCTGGAACTTCCCGACACCTTTGAAAGAATGAACCGGGATCCCCGAGGGCTACTCTACTCATTGCGCGGCTCGGGCGCCGTAATCGACGAAGCCCAGCGCTTCCCAGAACTTTCCTCCTGGCTCCAGGCGATAATCGACGAAGAGCCCAAGCCCGGCATGTGGATACTCACCGGCAGCGACCAGCCGAGTCTGAAACAGACTGTATCGCAATCCCTGGCTGGCAGGGCGGCATATGCCCGCCTCTTCCCTTTTTTATGGGAGGAACTCATCGGCGATACTGAATTCACCCGATCGACTACAGATGAAATCCTGCAACATGGATGGTATCCGCCACTTTTCGACAGGCCCTTTATCCCCTCGGACTGGTACGAACAATATGTCGCGCTCTATCTCGAAAGGGATTTGAGCCGGCTTATCAATGTGAAGGACCTGTCGCTGTTCCGCCGATTCCTGACACTCTGCGCAGGCAGAAACGGGCAGATACTCAACCTTTCCGACTTGGCCCGCGATGCGGGAACTACCCATACGACGGCACGCAACTGGCTGTCTGTCCTCGAACAGAGCTTCATCCTTTTCGAACTTCAACCTTACCATGAGAACTTCCAGAAACGGGTCGTCAAGAGTCCAAAACTATATTTCTACGACTCGGGGCTGGCTTCATGGCTCATCGGAATCAGGGAACCCGGACAATTGGCAAGCCATCCATTGAGAGGGCATCTTTTTGAATCGATGGTTGTATCGGATATCGTGAAGCAGGCGGAGGCGGAAGGATCGGGCGAGCGTTTCTTTTTCTGGAATGCCGCAAGTACCGGCGAAGTGGATCTTCTCATCGAGCAAGGCGCCAAGATTCACGCCATCGAGATCAAAAGCACGGCAACCTTTCGCGGCGAGCTGAGTTCAGGTCTGGAGCGTTGGGCACGGCTCGCCGATGTGTCGCCTGAATGTCTCTCGATCATCTATGATGGATCGGAACATTTCCGCTACAAGGGCATGACCGTGAGTTCCTGGAAAAACAGGGCAAAGTGAGCAGATCCTGAGTCCGGGCTCTGCAACTCTCAGGCAAGACCACCCTGCGGCGACAGCCTCCGACCCCAGCCGCGCGCGTTGTACTTGTCGAGGATGCGCGTCAGCTCGTCTATGTCGAGCGCGCGGCGGGTGTGGCCGTCGCGGCCGGTCATGGTCTCGGCCGCGAGCAGAGAGTTGATGGCGGCCTCCTCGACGGCTTCGGCGAGGGCGGCGAAGAGAGGGGACATGGCTTCGTCGGCGACGACGGTCCTTTCGAGGCCGCGCGGACCGGCATGGGGAACGCGGTGGGCCGTGGAGAAGGCGATGAAGAAGTCGCCGGAGCCGTTGCTCGAGTAGAAACCGGTCCGCGCCAGGCCGAGCCCCGCACGCCGCGCGAGCCTGGTCAGGAGGCGTCCGTCGAGAGGCGCGTCGGTGGCGACGACGATCATGCAGGAACCATCGTCAGCTTCGCTGACGGCGCCAACTTCGTTGGCGATGCGAATCTCGCCGGCGATGACGGTCTCGCTTCGCGGCGCGGCGGTGGGCGCGAAGTCGTACAGCCCGAGTTCCCGGCCGATCGGGGCCCCGTTCACGCTGAGGATGCCGCCGAAGTTCGTCTGGGCCAGGACGCCGACCATCCAGCCGCCGAAGCGCTCGGGCAAAACCCGCGAGGCCGTCCCCATTCCGCCCTTGAAGCCGAGGCAGGAGCAGCCGGTGCCCCCGCCGACGTTGCCTTCCGCCACGGGTCCGGTCGAGGCCGAACCGATGGCGGCGAGGACATGCGAGGCCTTCACGTGGCGCCCCTGGATGTCGTTCAGCCAGCCGTCGTTGATGTCGCCCACCACGGGATTGACCGTCCCCGTGCCTATGCCTATCTCCGGGCTGGCGGCGCAGGAATAGCCGACGAGGGCATCGGCGACGACGGGCAGGTTGAGCGTGTTGGTGAGGGCGATGGGCGTCTCGATCGTGCCCAGTTCCCTTATCTGGTGGAAGCCCGCCGATTTTCCGAAGCCGTTGAGGACGCAGCAGCCTGCCTGGACCTTTTCGCGGAACAGGTTCCCGCCGTGGGGGAGTATGACGGTGACGCCGGTGCGCACGGGACCGCGGCCCGGGACGAGGGGTCCCTCGCCTTCGATGAGCGTCGCGTGTCCTACCGCCACTCCGGACACGTCGGTGATCGCGTTGTGCGATCCAGTATCGAATATCCCTATGTCGAGGCCTATTTCCCTGGCTCTCGGTCTTTTCATCCCCGCCCTCCTTTACTATCGGCCGGCCCCCGTCTATACTTCTTCCTGCCGCGCAACCGGGCGCAGGAGGCTTCGATGTTCGCACTGGACTTCACTTCAAAACGTTATGCGGAACTGTCGGGAAAGATCGATACGGTCATCATTCCCGTGGGCAGCCTCGAAGCCCACGGGATGCACTGCCCCCTCGGCACCGACAACATGATTCCCGAACGCATGTGCCGGGATCTGGAAGCCGCCGCGGGCAAGGATTTCCTCGTGGCTCCCGCGGTCAACTACGGCTATACGCCCTCTCTTGCCGTCTTCCCCGGCACGATCACCATCCCCGCGGAGACCCTGGTCGCCCTCTATACCGAAATCGGCTCGGGCTTCGTCCGCTGGGGCGCCAAGCACATCGTATTCATGAACGGGCACGGAGGCAACATCCCCATGCTCTCCATAGCCTGCGACAACATCGCGAAGGCGGGCGGGACGGCCATGGCCATCAGCTGGTGGGCCACCTACTCGGCCGACATCCTGAAGATCTGCGGCACACAGGGTCACGCCGGAGAGGATGAAACCTCGGTGATCCTGGCCATCGACGCCTCCCTCGTGGACGATTCCTCGAGAAGCGTCCACATGGAGAAGGCTTTCAACCTCCCCCTCTCGGGTCCGGGCCAGACGAAGGCGAGATATCCCGACGCGATGAGCGGCGACTCGACGGCGGCCACGAGGGAAAAGGGCGAAAAGCTCCTCGCCATGATGCTCGAGAAGAATCTCGACTACATCGAAAGGCTCCGCGGCGGACGTTTCACCGACCCGATCCGCTGAGACTGCCTACTCATCCCACCGCCAGGGCGAAGACGCGGGCAAAGTTCTTCCACGCGATTTTCTCGACATCATCCTCGGTAAGCCCCGCGGCGAGCAGGGCTTCGGGTATGGCCTGAGCCTTCGAGGCGTCCTCGAGCCCCGCGACGGGCGGATATTCCTCTGGCGTGTACAGGTATTCGCAGAAATGGAGGCCGAGGCCCACGTGGTCGATGCCGGCCGCGCCTATCATATGCCTGAGGTGTTCCATGTAGCGGTCCAGGCTGCGGCGGCCGCGGTCGGCGGCGGGTGCGAGGGCGGCCGGGCTCGTCATGCAGCCGATGAGACCGCCTGAGTCGGCGATGGCGCGCATTTCCTCGTCGGAGAGGTTGCGGCCGTTGTCGTAGACCGCCTTGGCCGAGGTATGGGAGAGCATGACGGGTCGCTTCGAGGCCTTGAGGATGTCCCGCCTCGTCGCCTTGCCGGCGTGGGACATGTCGATGAGGATGCCGAGCTCGTTCATGAGGGCCACTGCTTCCCTGCCCTTTTCGGTCAGTCCGAGGGCCTGGCCCTGGGGAAGGCCGCCAAGGGTCCCGAGCGCGCCGCCGCCGAACTCATTGTCGTCGTTGTGGGTGAGGACGGCCACCCTCGGGCCGGCTTCCCCGTGGAGCCGCCTGATCCAGCCGGGATCGCCCTTCGCGGCGGACAGGCCTTCGTAGCCGACGATCGCGGCGAAGGCGCCGCCCGTCAGGGCCCTGCCCAGATCGGCGGCGGCGCGCACGAGGAGCACTTTCCCGCCGGCGGCGTCCAATTCGGCCCTGACCCGGGCTATGAAGCGCTCGAGGTGCGCGGGTTCGGCGGTCTCGCCCGCCATCCTGCAGTCCGTGAGGACGGCGCCGAAGATGCCCCCCGCTTCCAGGCGGGAGAGGTGCCTGACTGCCAGCTCGGCGGGAGCATCCCCCCCTCGGGCCTCGGCCCGCCTGACGAGATCCATGAATACGTCGGCGTGAAGGTCGAAAATCGGCGTCAACGCCATTCAGCGGCTCCAGCTCCTGATATCCCTCTCGAAAGTTTCCCTGTCCATGGACCGCAGGAAGGCCAGGGCGAAGTCCTTGGCGGCCGAGTAGTCGCCGTAGTCCATGATGCTCGAGTTGGTGTGTATGTAGCGGGAGGGCACGCCTATCGTCATGGAGGGACAGCCCGACCTCGACGTGTGGATTTCGCCTGAATCCGTGCCGCCGAGGGCCATGAAATACTGGAAGGGAATCTTCTTCCTCTCGGCGAGGCCCGTGGCGTACATGAAGAGGCCCCGGTGGGTTATGGCCGTCCTGTCTATGAAGCGCAGGAGAACCCCCTTGCCCTGCTGGCCCAGCTCCTCGGGATCGCCCATGTTGTCGTTGGCCGCCGAGGATTCGAACACGAGGGAGAGGTCGGGCTCGATGACGTAGGCCGCCGTCCTGGCGCCCCTCAGTCCCGATTCCTCCTGGACGGTGGCCCCGATATAGAGGTCGACGCCCAGGTCCTCGCCCGCCACTTCCTCGAGGACATCGAGGGCCAGGGCGCAGCCGAAGCGGTTGTCCCAGGCCTTGGCCAGGAGCTTCTTGCCGCCGAAAAGGGGCTGGAAGAGACCGTCCACGATGATCATGTCGCCCGGCCTGATGCCCGACGCGAGGACTTCCTCGCGCGACTCGGCGCCGATGTCTATCAGCATCTGGTCGATGGTCAGGAGGCGCTTCGCGCCGTCCTCGGGGAGGAGGTGGGGCGGTATCGACGCCACGGCGCCTGGCCAGCCCTGTCCCGTGAGGCTGGAGTACACGGTGACGCGCTGGGCCATGATGACGTGTTCCCAGGTCCTTCCTATGGGGAAGAACTTGATGAGGCCCTTGGGCGTGATCTGCTTGACGATAAAACCCACTTCGTCCATGTGCCCCGACATCATGAGCCGGGGGGCGCCGGGTTTCCCGGATTTCTTGACCGCGAAGACTGAACCGAGGCCGTCGTAGACGAGCTCGGCCGAGTGGCGGGAGAGTTCCTTCTTCATATAGTCGCGCACCCGCATCTCATGGGCCGAGAGGCCGGGGATCTGCGTCAACGTCCTGAACCGCTCCATTTGCCTTTCATTGGGTATCATTCTTCTCTCCTCTTCAGATGAATTGCTCGGCGAGCCTGCAGGCGGCGAAGCGGCCGGGGCTCACCTCCCTCAGCGCCGGGTCCGAGACCTGGCATTCGGGCTGGGCGTGCACGCAGCGCGGGGCGAAGCGGCAACCGGGTTTGGGATCGATGGGCGAGCTCACCTCGCTCTTCAGGATGATCCTTTCCTTCCTGGCGTTCAGCTTGGGCACGGGTATGGCCGAGAGCAGGGCCCTTCCGTAGGGATGCACCGGCTTTTCGAAGAGGGCCTCGGTGGGTCCCCGCTCGACGATCTGGCCCATGTACATGATGACGATGTCGTCCGATATGTGCTTCACCACCGAGAGATCGTGGGTGATGAAGAGGTAGGTGAGGCCGAGCTTGTCCTGCAGGTCCATGAGGAGGTTGAGGATCTGGGCCTGGATGGACACGTCGAGGGCCGACACGGGTTCGTCGCAGACTATGAATTCGGGATCGAGGGCGAGGGCGCGAGCGATGCCTATCCTCTGGCGGCGCCCGCCGTCCAGTTCGTGGGGATAGGCGTCGTAGAGGCGGTCGGCGAGTCCGACTGTCTCCATGAGGCCGCGGACCCTGTCCTCGTATTCCTGGGAGCTCGCCACTTTCCTGTGGATCTTGAGGGGCTCGCCGATGATGGTGGAGACCGTGTGCCGCGGGTTGATGGAGGAGTAAGGATCCTGGAATATCATCTGCATGCGGGTGCGCAGAGTCTTCATCTCGCGGTCGCCTGCCCTGGTCACCTCGGTTCCGTCATAGACGATGGATCCGGCCGTGGCTTCGTGGAGGCGGACGAGAAGCCTGCCCGTGGTGGACTTTCCGCAGCCCGATTCCCCGACCATGCCGAGGGTCCTGCCCTTTTGGATGTCGAAGGAAATGTCGTCGACCGCGTGGAGGCTTCCCCTCGCCACATGGAAATATTTCCTCAGGTCCCTCACGCTGAGGATGGGCGCACCCGGGGTCGCCATGGTTTTCACGCTCATGCCATCCTCCTTCCGTCGGCCGCGGTGCCCGGCGAAGCGCCGGCCGATGCCGCGCCGCTTCCTGCCTGGAAGAGGTGGCACTTCACCCTATGCCCGCCCATGTCCACGTCGGCCGGGTGGGTCGCTCGGCAGATATCCATCGCGTGGGGACAGCGGGGGCTGAAGTAGCAGCCCTCGGGGAGGGCCGTGGGATCGGGCATCAGCCCCGGGATGGGCTTGAGCCTGTCGGTGGCCTCGCTCAGATCGGGCAGGGAGCCGAAAAGCCCCTGGGTATAGGGATGGAGGGGTTTGCCGAATACCTGGTCGACGCTCCCGTATTCCACGATTTCGCCCGCGTACATGGTGGCCACTTCGTCGCAGTTCTCGGCCACGAGGCCGAGGGAATGGGTGATGAAGAGCACCGAGGTGCCGTTGTCCTTGATGAGCTTCCTCATCAGGTCGAGGACCTGGGCCTGGATCGTGACGTCCAGGGCCGTCGTGGGCTCGTCGGCCAGGAGGAGCTTGGGATTGCAGGCGAGGGCCAGGGCGATCACGACGCGCTGTTTCATCCCGCCCGAGAACTGGTGGGGGTATTCCCTGGCGCGCTCGGCCGGTATTCCCACCGTTTCGAGCATGGCTTCGGCCTTCTTCCAGGCATCTTCCTTGCCGAGCTTCTCGTGCTTGTCCACGGTTTCCGCGATCTGCTCGCCCACGGAGAGGACGGGATTCAGGGCCGTCATCGGGTCCTGGAAAATCATGGCTATGTCCTTGCCCCTCATGTCGCGGAGCTCGTGCCTAGACATGGCGAAGACATCCTTCCCGGCGAAGCGGATCGAGCCCTTCATGATCTTGCCCTGGGGAGCCCTGATGATGTTGAGGATGGACAGGGCGAGGGTGGTCTTGCCCGCGCCGGTTTCCCCGACGAGGCCCAGGACCTTCCCCGCCGTCATGTCGAGGGAGAGGCCGTTGAGGGCCCGGACCACCTTGCGCTCGGAATAGTAATTGACGGCCAGGTCCCTGATTTCAAGTATATTATCCATGTCAGCCGCCTATCGCTTGAGTTTCGGGTCGAGGGCGTCGCGAAGCCCGTCGCCTATGAGGTTGTAGGCCAGCACGGTGAGGAGGATCGTGAGGCCGGGGGCGAAGAGGAGATGGGGAGCGTACTGGATGAACTCCCTGGCCTCCGAGAGCATGTTCCCCCATTCGGGCTTCGGTGGAAGGATCCCCAGGCCCAGGAAGGAGAGTGAGGCCGCCCAGTTGATGGCCGACCCCACGTTGAGGGTGGACTGGACGATGATGGGGGAGGTGATGTTGGGCAGTATGTGCTTGAGCACGATGCGCAGGTCCCCGGCGCCGATGCAGCGCGCCGCCTCGACGAATTCCTGGTCCTTCACCGTGATGATGGAAGCCCTGACTATCCTTATGTAGCCCGGGATCATCGACATGGATATGGCGATGAGGAGGTTGAAGAAGGAGTTGCCCAGGGCGGCCACGATGGCGATGGCCAGGAGGATGGTCGGGATGGAGAGGAGTATGTCGGTGGCGCGCATGATGAGGGTGTCGAAGAGGCCGCCCTTGTAGCCAGCCAAGGCCCCGAGGACGCCGCCCGTGAAGAGGGAGATCACCACGGTCGCGAAGCCTATGATCATGGACACCCTGGCCCCGTGGACAAGACGGCCCAGGATGTCCCTGCCGTAGTTGTCGGAACCCAGGATGAAGGTGTGCTCGATGTCCTTTTCATGGTAGTAGACGACTCCGCTCTCGCCCGGCTTGAGGAGGGCGTTCTCCAGGGAGTTGGAGGTGACGAAGTCGTATTCGTAGAGGAAGTCGGCGAATATCGCCACGAGGGCGAAGGCGAGGACGAGGGCGAGGCTCGCCACGGCGAGCTTGTTGCGCGAGAGCTGCCGCCAGAACTGCGAAAGGTTCCTGCCCGAGCGGCGCAGGAAGCGCGCGAAGGCGGAACTGCGTGTGCCTGTCGTTGTCATGCCCTGCTCCTTTGCGCGGCCGACTTGGCCTTCCGCCTGAAGGTGGTCTTGATCCTCGGGTCGATGAAGCCGTAGAGGATGTCCACGAGGAGGTTCATGATGGTGAAGGTGATGGCGACGAAGCAGACCGAGCCCAGTATCTGGGGCGTGTCCTTCTGGTAGATGGCGTCCACCATGATGGTGCCCAGCCCGGGATAGGAGAATATCTTCTCCGTGAGGACGGCGCCGCCGAGAAGCTGGCCGAACTGGAGGCCGGCGACGGTGACGACGGGTATCAGGGCATTGCGCAGGGCGTGCTTGAATATGACGATCTTCTCGTCCATGCCCTTCACCCTGGCCGTCCTGATGTAGTCCTGCTCCATCACTTCGAGCATGGAAGACCTGGTCATGCGCATGATGATGGCCATGGAGTACATGGAGAGGGTGACGATGGGGAGGACGAGGGAAAAAAGATCCCTTGGGTTGGACATGGCCGGAAAGATTCTGAGCTTGTTGGCAAAAGTGTAGATCAGGACCATGGCCGCCCAGAATACGGGCATCGATGCCCCCAGGAGGGCAAATACCGTAAACAGCATGTCCACAACGGAATAGGGGCGTG
>CAZRYP010000055.1:8247-11405 GCA_964604295.1 uncultured Treponemataceae bacterium | reverse complement strand
CCCCCGCCGACCTGAGGCCCTACAGGATCTACCGGATCGGGCCCCTCCGCAACCTTTCCATCGCCAGGGGCAAGACTCTCGTCCGTCCCTACGTCCAGGCATTCTATCTCGACGTGAGCTACGACAGGACTTATTACGGCCCCTCCTATGTCGAGGCTGAATCGCGCGGCGTCAGGGAAGGCGCGAACCAGGGCATGACATACTGGAACAACTCGGGCCGGTACACGGATTTGCCTCTCCCCCGATGACCCGGTACGCGGGAGCCGGAGGACCGGTGCCCGCGTACTTTCAATTGCCGGAAAAATGGACTACCATTGACTCATGTCAGTCAATCGGAAAGCCAGCGACCTCTCGCCGGCGCAGAGACGGGTCCTTATCTGGAGCCTCGTCGCGCTCGCGTCATGCCTTGCGATGAATGCCTATCATTATTCGCTCCAGGGAGCCAGGGGGCTCTATCTCTGGAACAGGACGGGGATGTTCCGTTCCCTCATCCTGATGGGATTCATCCCCATAAGCATAGCCCTCCTCTCCTTTCCCCTCGGAAAACTCGCGAACAAGCGGGCCGCCGCCGTCTTCCGGGGCGCGGCCCTCGTCCTGTCCTTCCTGGTGACTTTGGCATCCGCGGGGATCCTCGCCCTCCTCGTGGCGGGACCCAGGCTCGGCACCCTCGAGCCGGCCCGCCTGGAACTCATAAACCCGGCGGAAGGCATTGCGCCCAGGACGGCCGTCGAAGCCTCTTTCCAGTCGGGAAATCCCGCCGCGTCGCAGGCTTTCGCGGCTGGCGGCTCCGAAGCCGCCGCCGGCAACCCTCTTCTCAGGCTGAGTTTTTCCTCCGATCCCCACTGGGGCACCGACACGGCCAACGGAAGCGCCAGGGTCAATATTCTCGCGAGTGTGGCCGAACACAAGCCGGATGCCTTCTTCATGCTGGGCGACACCGTGGAATCGGGCTCCAAGGCGACGGAGTGGAATTTCGCCCTTTCCGACCTCGAGGCCATTCTGCCGAAGGTGCCGCTGAGGCCCCTCATGGGCAATCACGACGCCCTCCTCGGAGGACAATACCTTTTCAGGAAGGCTTTTTTCCCGCCCTCGCTCGAGACCGATTCGGGCTCGCCCTACTACTATTCCATAGACGCCAAGGCGGCGAGGATCGTCGTCCTGAACCTTCCCTGGGGAACGGAGAATTTCGGCAGGCGGCAGAGAAGATGGCTGGAAAAAGTCCTGAAGGAGGCGCCGCGCGATATTCCTCTCATCGTGCTCTCCCACAGCTTCTTCTACGCCTCGGGCTACGACGATCCCGAACTCGACAAACCCTGGTACGACCATTACCAGAACATCCCCACCCTGACGCCCCTCTTCGTCCGGAACGGGGTGGATCTCGTGATCTCGGGCCACAATCATTACCAGGAATATCTCGAAAGGGACGGGGTACGCTACGCCGTCATCGGCGCGATGGGAGGGAAGAGCGATCCTTCGCCTCTCTACGTTTCCCCCGCCTCGAAGTGGCTGGCTGTCGCGACCTTCGGCCGGCTCGATGTCGACATTCTTCCGGCCGAAGTCGTCCTGTCCTACAGGAACGATACCGGCCAGCTTCTCCACGAGGAAAGATTCGGGTACTGAAAGAAGGGGCTGTCCCGTCGCGGGACAGCCCCTTCTCTATCGCCTCGGCGTCGATTCCTCAATATCCCAGACTCTCTCCCACGATGATGACGGTAAAATCGGAGAGGTTCGGCTTGCGCCTGAGTATCTGGTAGACCCTGCAGATCCTCCCGGGATTCTGGCAGTCCATGCACTGCCCCGCCTTGACGCAGGGGTTTTCCTTGGACAGACGCTTGTTGTTCATGGGGGCGGCCCAAGCCTTGATCCTCGTCCAGGCTTCGCTCTCATCCGCGACGACCTTGTTGGCGCCCGCGACGACCACATTCTTCCGTGGGCCGAAAGTCATGGCCGCGATGCGGTTGCCGTTGCCGTCGATGTTCATCATCTCGCCCTTGAGAGTCACGGCATTGACGCTACAGACAAAAAGATCGCAAGTAAGCTGGGCGCGGAGAATCTCGAGTTTTTCCTCGGTATCCAGGCTCGGCTTGTTGTGATCGAGGATGACGGCCCCGGCTTCTCTCGCCTTGTCGGGAATTCCCAGGGCTTTGATGGTCATGGAGCCGCCGAAACCCATCTTCATGCCCGGTTTGACGAACTTCATCACGAGTTCGGCCGCTTCTTCCTTGGTTTTCACGAATACCGCATCGAATCCGTTCTTTGCGAGCGCCGTGCACGCATGCTCCGCCCTCGCGGTATTCGACCACATTTCGACTTCGGTCATCAGAATTCCTCCATATATATTCCGGAATATAGCATCATTGTGCGGTGCTTTTCGGGGCAATGCAAGGATACGGGCAGGGTTGCCATTCATTTTACCGGCTCAGCCGCCGGCGGCCGAGCCCATCCAGCCCATGCTCCGCGAGATATCGCGGGCAGCCTTCAGGACATGGGCCGCCACCTTGTCGGCCTCGAGATCGGGCCGGATCTCCATAGACCAGGAGGTGCTGACGGCGGAGATGACCTTGCCTCTGTAATCCCTTATCGGCGCGGCGACGCAGTTCGTCCCCGGCTCGTTCTCCTGATCATCGCGCGACCATCCCCTCTTTCCACAGATCAGAAGGTCCTCGAGCAGGGATTCGATGCCTCCATGGGTGCCGGGTCCGAAGGCCTGGAAAGGCTCGCCCTCCAGAAGGGTCCTGATTTCCTCTTCCTCCATGTCGAACATGAGGGCCTTGCCGAGGGCCGTGCAGTAAAGGGGCTTCTGCTGGCCTATTATGGCGTACTGCCTGAGGCTGGCGAAATGATCGTAGCGGTCGATATAGACCATCCTGTTTCCCTGCCTGCGGGCGAGAAAGACGATCGTGCCGAAGGACGCGGCCAGTTCCCTCATCGATGGGGCGGATTCGGTCTTCAGCTCCAGGCTGTTCAGATAGATGCTGCTGTGTTCGATGAATCCGGGACCCAGGCGGTACTTCCCCGTATCTTCGGCTTTCCGGACATACTCGCGCTGCTGGAGGACGGCGAGCAGACGGAAAGTCGTGCTCCTGGGCAGGCCGGCGCTCCCCGCGATCTCCGAAAGGCCGAGCCCTCCCGCCGCCCGCGCGAGAATGTCCAGGATA
>CAZRYP010000055.1:0-8237 GCA_964604295.1 uncultured Treponemataceae bacterium | reverse complement strand
AGCCATCGCTTTTCGCTCCCGTTTCTGGTCGCCCTTCCTGCCTATGTCTTGACAGAGGTACCAAATCGATTATGATGATGAGTGCCTGCAATTTGGAATTGTATTCCATATCGTGGAACAAGTACAGGGACCATCGGCGGCTTTCCGCCGACAGTATCCAAGTACATCATAAAAGAGGTTGCCGATGGAAATCAGGGAATATGTCAACTCGGAGTACGCGAAGGGGCTCGATACGGAAGGCCTGCGGTCGAACTTTCTCGTCAGGGGTATCATCGTGCCCGGCCGGATAGAGATGACCTACAGCCATGTCGACAGGATGATAGCAGGCGGGATCACTCCCTCGGGACAGCCCCTGGTCCTGGCCGCCACGAAGGAGCTGGGCACTTCCTATTTTCTGGAACGGCGCGAAATGGGAATCATCAACATCGGGGGACCGGGCTCCATCACCGTGGACGGGAAACGCGCGGCAGTCGGTGCGCGGGACGGATTCTACGTCTCGATGGGATCGAAGGAAGTGTCCTTCGCGAGCGATGACCCCTCCCATCCCGCCAAGTTCTACTTCAACAGCGCCCCGGCACACCGCCCCTGCCCCACCAGGCTCGTCACCATCGACCAGGCCAAGCATGTCGAGATGGGAAGCGCGGCCGAATGCAACAAGCGCGTCATCAACCAGTTCATCCATCCCGCCGTCCTCGAAACCTGCCAGCTCGTGATGGGAATGACGATATTTTCCGAGGGCAGCGTGTGGAACACGATGCCCGTACACACGCACGAGCGCAGGATGGAAGTGTACCTCTACTTCGACATGCCGAAGGACAGGCTCGTCTTCCATCTCATGGGCAGGCCCGGCGAAACCAGGCATATCGTCGTGCGCAACGAGGAAGCGGTGATCAGCCCGAGCTGGTCGATCCACGCCGGCGTAGGCACGGGAGCCTATACCTTCATCTGGGGTATGGCCGGGGAAAACCAGACTTTTACCGACATGGACGCAGTGTCCATGGATGCCTTGAACTGAGAGGAGCGAGACAATGATACTGGATACATTCAAACTGGACGGGAAAGTGGCCATCGTGACGGGAAGCTCCACCGGGCTGGGTCAGGGCGTATGCCTGGGTCTCGCCGAAGCCGGCGCGGACATAGTCGGCGTCGACTATGTCGAGTCGCCTGAAACGAAGGCCCTCGTGGAAGGCCTGGGCAGGAAGTTCCTGGAAATCAAGGCGAACCTCATGTCGATCCAGCCGATTCCCGAAATCGTGGCCAGGACGGTGGCGGCCTTCGGGCGCCTGGACATCCTCGTGAACAACGCGGGCATAATCAGGCGTGAGGATGCCATCGACTTCAGCGAGAAGAACTGGGACGAAGTGATGGACATCAACGCCAAGACCGTCTTCTTCTTCAGCCAGGCGGCGGCTCGGCAGTTCCTGGCCCAGGGTTCGGGCGGCAAGATCATCAATATTGCCTCGATGCTTTCTTTCCAGGGGGGCATCCGCGTGCCTTCCTACACGGCGTCGAAGAGCGCCGTCATGGGAATGACGCGGCTCATGGCCAACGAGTGGGCGAAGCACGGTATCAACGCCAATGCCATCGCTCCGGGATATATGGCGACGAACAACACGGCCGCCCTGCGGGCGGACTCGGAGCGCAGCGAGGCCATCCTCGGGCGCATTCCCGCCGGCCGCTGGGGAACGCCTGCCGACGTCCAGGGTCTCGCCGTATTCCTCGCCTCGGCGGCCAGCGACTATGTGAACGGGTACACGGTCGCCGTCGACGGCGGCTGGCTCGCCCGCTAGGAGGGAAAGCATGATAGTGACGAACCTGGGCGAGATCGCGAGGTACAGGGGCCTGGGTGCCAACCTGGACAAGGCCATCGCATGGATTCAGGCCGGAGGCTGGGAGAGCCTGCCCGACGGGAAACTGGAAATCGAGGGCGAGAAGGTCTTCGCCCTCGTCCAGCATTACGATTCCAAAATGCCCGAGAACTGCCGCTTCGAAACCCACAGGGACTACATCGACATCCAGATGCTCGTCTCGGGCGCGGAGCTCGTGGAAGTGCGGTCGGCCGTAGGGCTCGCCGTCAAGGAAGCCTACAAGCCCGATATCGAATTCTACGCGGCGCCCGAGCCAGGATCGGTCCATTCCGTCCTCCTCTCGCCTGGCACCGCCGCGATACTCTTCCCAGAGGATGCCCACAGGCCCTGCATCGCGAAAGGCGGGCTGCCGGGACCCGTCCATAAGATAGTGCTCAAAGTGGCGCTGTGAGCTCGCCGGGCACAAGGAGCTGAAACGATGAACGTAGTGACTTTCGGGGAGATAATGCTGAGGCTCAAGTCGCCGGGACAGGAGAGGCTTTTCCAGTCTCCCGTGCTGGAGGCTACCTTCGGCGGCAGCGAGGCCAACGTGGCCGTGGCTCTCGCCAGGATGGGACAGCCCGCGTCCTTCGCCACGGTGCTTCCCGACAACCAGATCGGCAGGGAATGTATCAGGGAGCTACGTTTTCACGGCGTCGATGTCTCCCTCATCAAGGTCAAGCCGGGGCGTATGGGCATCTACTTCATCGAAAGCGGAGCCAATCAGAGGCCGTCCAACGTCATCTACGACAGGGCCGGCTCCACGATCGCCGAGATGGATCCCGGCGACATCGACTGGGCCAAGGCCTTTTCGGGCGCCGGATGGTTCCATCTCTCGGGCATCACGCCCGCGGTTTCCAGGAAATCGGCCGACGCTTCGATCGCCTCGGCGAAGGCGGCCAGGGCTTCAGGCCTCACCGTCTCCTTCGACCTGAACTTCCGCGCCAAGCTCTGGAACTACGGGGCGAAGGCCAGGGACGTGATGACGGAGATAGCCTCCTTCGCCGACGTACTCATAGGGAACGAGGAAGACTACCAGAAATCGCTGGGTATG
This sequence comes from uncultured Treponemataceae bacterium, assembly GCA_964604295.1. Classification (GTDB taxonomy): domain Bacteria; phylum Spirochaetota; class Spirochaetia; order Treponematales; family Rectinemataceae; genus CAZRYP01. The sequence continues at coordinate 5,336 of CAZRYP010000055.1, read as the reverse complement.
GAAGGGCCGCACAACGCGGCCGACGGACATATCGACACGAGCGAGTACGCGGCCATGTGCGCCGCTGCACTAGAGAAATTCCCCGCCGCGAAATACGTGGCCGTGACGCTGCGGGAAAGCCATTCGGCCGACAGCAACGACTGGTCGGCCATGCTCGCCTCGCGCGGGGGAGCTATCGTGTCACGGCGTTACGCGATCTCAGATATCGTCGACCGGGTGGGCGCCGGCGACAGCTTCTCGGCCGGTCTCATATACGGCCTCATCCAGTACGGCGAAGCGAAGCAGGCTCTCGAGTACGCCGTGGCCCTCTCCTGCCTCAAGCACTCCATCCTGGGCGATTTCGCCCTCGTCGAACCCGGCGAGGTACAGAAGCTCCTGGGAGGCGACGCGTCGGGAAGGGTGCAGCGTTGAACGGCGCCCTCCGCATCCGCGTGGCGAAGGCCGGGGATGCGGATTTCGGGACGATTGGGGAAGCCCTGGCTTCCATCCCCCGTAATTTTCCCGGAGCGACGGAAATCTCCATCGCTCCGGGAGTCTATTTCGAGAAGCTGAGAATCGAAAATCCCCGCGTGAGCCTTCTGGGCTCAGGCAGGGATGCCACCATCATCAGCTTCGACGATCACGCCCTCCGTCTCCTGCCTTCGGGCGAGCGGATGAACACCTTCAATTCATACACCCTCTATGTCGGCGCATCCGATTTCTTGGCCAAGGATCTTTGCGTGGCAAACCAGGCGGGGGAAGGAAGGCTGGTCGGCCAGGCAGTCGCCTGCCATGTCGACGCCGACAGGGCAGGTTTCTACCGCTGTGGATTCAAGGCAAGACAGGATACCCTCTGCCTGGGTCCCCTGCCCTCCAACCCTCTTCCCAAAGGCCTGAACCTCCTGTATCCGGCGAATATCGCCGCCGGGAACGGGGGAATGAACCCTTTCAGGCAGTATTTCAGGGATTGCCTCATCGAAGGGGACGTGGATTTCATCTTCGGTTCGGCCGCCGCGGTTTTCGAGGGCTGCCTGATCAAGAGCCTGGACGCGGGGGATGGCGTGAAGGGCTATATCGCCGCTCCCTCGACTCTTCCGGGCCAGGCTTTCGGTTTCGTGTTCCTGGATTGCAGGCTGGAGGGGCCGGCTCGCAAGGACAGCGCCTTCCTGGGAAGGCCGTGGCGGCGCAGCGCCAAGGCCGCCTACATCGGCTGCTGGATGGGGGAGCACATCTCGACGGCAGGCTGGGACAACTGGGGCGATCCCGACAACGAGAAGAGCGCCGAATTCGTCGAATCGGGAAGCCGCGGACCCGGCGCGCCGGCCGGAACGGAATCCGGCCGGCGCGCCGGCTGGGCACATTCCCTCGACACCGGGAAAGCATCCCGCTTCTCCCCTCAGGTCGTGCTTTCCGGCGAGGACGGATGGAGTCCCTGGAAGGGGATGGGCTGAGCCCGCATCGGCGTGCAGCCTTCCTCCATCAGGATTCCCGGCCCCCGGCAGTTTTCCACCCCGACTCCGAGAAGCGAACATTCGACATTCCTGAGCCTCAGACCCCTGTTCTCGGTCTCGCCGACGCCCTCGTACATTTCGGACTGCCTCGCGGGCACCAAGTCCGCCGACGCCATGGCGATCAGGCAGTTCTCGAGAACCAGGTTCCTGATCTTCGATTCGGGCAGACCCACGATGAATCCACCCGAAGCCCTGCAGCCCGTGGCTGTCAGATTCTCGACCCTGATGTTCCTTATCCTCGGGGTGAGGGAGGTCACAGGCTCGGGAATCCTGGAAAAGAGAGTTCCGGCCTCTGAGGCTCGGGCTCCGCAATTGTAGTAGAGGTTGATGGTTATCGGCGAGAGGACTTTGTCCATGACAAGGTTCCTGAACGAGAGGTTCTGCACCGTGCCGCCCCTCTCCCTGCGGCTCTTTATCCGTATGCCTCTGTCCGTGCCGATGAAGCGGCAGTTGGTCACGTCCACATTCTCGACGCCGCCCGCCGTTTCGCTTCCGATGACGACGCCGCCGTGGCCGCTCAGGAAGGTGCAGCCCGATATTCTCACGTTGCGTGTCGGGCGGCTTTCCGCCAGTCCCTGGCTTCCCGATCCCGCCTTGAGCGCGATGCAGTCGTCGCCCACGTCCACCACCGAATCCACGATCGAGATGTCGGAGCAGGAATCGATGTCGATGCCGTCGGTATTGGGGGCGTCGCTGGGATTCTCGATCCTCACGTTGTCGACGCGGATCCTGTCCGAGAATATGGGATGAAGGGTCCAGAAGGGGGAATTCCTGAGCGTCACGCCCCTGATGCTCACTCCTTCGCAGGAAAGGAACTGGAGGAGGGGCGGCCTCAGGAACTGGGTCTCGCGTCCGCCTCCTCCCGAGGGTTGGTCTCCGTCGGGGCTATTGAGGGCGGCGAGCCTCTTCTCGATGGCGGTGACCGGACCGGACTGCTTTTCGGCCTTCTTCCTGCGGTGGCTTTCCCACCAGGCTTTCCCGTTGCCGTCGATGATCCCCTCGCCGACGATGGCTATATTCCTCGCGTTCCTCGCGAAGAGGAGAGGATGCATCGCGTAGCAGAATACGCCCTCCCAGCGGGTCTTGACCGGCTCGTATCGGTCGGGGTCGTCGATGAAGAGGAGCCTTGCCCCCATGGAGACGACAAGAGTGCTGTTGCCGGGAAGCTCGAGGGGACCTGTCAGATAGGTCCCGGGCGGAAGGAGGATCGTGCCTTCCCCCGCTTCGCGGATTGCCGCGAAGATCCGCGAAAAGGCCTCGGAACAGTCGGTCAGGCCATCGGACCTGGCGCCGTAATCCCTGACATCATGGATGGGTAGCATGGACATACTCCTGCGCGAGGCTCTATCATCCGCGCTGCTGCCTTTCTTGCCACGAATTGTGGCTCCATTCCCCGAAGATGACAATTGTCATTAATGGCGTCTTTTTGGACTTTTCTGATGTCCTCGCGCCGGGATTCGGCGGTTTCCATTGACAGGCATCCCCGCAGACCCGAAAATGGCGTCTGGACAGCGCGGCCATCCGCGCTGGGGAGTATTCGATCAGCCAGGGAAAAGAGACCAGGAACCCGAGGCGGATAGCCTTCATGCTCGCCTCCATCCACAGCGGCTCATCCACGAAGGTATGGCCGGAGATCCTCCACGAGAGCGAAAGGCGGCAGTGCACGCTCTTCATATTTCCGGGGGGCAGGCTGGCCAGCCATGACGAATACGAGTACATGAGAAATGGGATCTTCGACCTGGCCTGCGGCCGGGGCTTCGACGGCGTCGTGAGCTGGGCTTCCTCGCTGAGCGGCTTCGCGTCGGAAAAGCAGGTGGAGGACTTCCTGCTCTCCAGGATCGATGTCCCCCTCGTCACCTTCGGTCTGAAGATCGGCGAAACCCCTGTCGTGAACATAGATACCTATTCGGGCATGAAGCAGCTCGTTTCCCATCTCGCGAAGCGGCACAAACGCAGGAAGATAGCCTATATCGGAGGTCCCACGGCCCATTCGTCGGCCGAAGAACGCTACAGAGCCTACAGGGACGCGCTGGAAGAATCGGGTATAGGTTTCGACCCCACCCTCGCAAGCCTCGACAACTCCTGGATGGAAGGGCGAAAGGCCATGGCCCGCCTTCTCGACGACAAACACCTGCGGCCCGGGAAGGATTTCGATGCCTTCTGCGCCGCAAGCGACCTCCTCGCCTTCGAGGCCGCGAAGCTCCTCCAGGAAAGGGGTTTCAGGATTCCCGCCGACATAGCCCTGGGAGGCTTCAACGATTCGGACGAGAGCAACCTCTTCTCGCCCACCTACACGACGGTTCGCATGCCCTTCGAGCGCCAAGCGCTCCAGGCCTTCCATATGCTCCTCGAGAGAATCGAGGGAAAAACGCCCTCCGACAGGATGCTCAAGACCCAGCTCGTCATCCGGCAATCCTGCGGCTGCCTCACCCGGTCGGTCCAGCTGGCGGGCGCCGCGACTTCTGCCCGATGGAAGGGAAATCCAGGCGGCCGCGAGCTTCCCGCGGAATCGGAGATCCTCGGCTTCGCGGCGGAGCTTGCCGGATTCGATGAAGGCGAGGAACAAACCTGCCTGAAGCCTCTTGTCGCGGATTTCCTGTCCTGCCTTTCGGGCAGGCCGCCGGGAATTTTCATCAACAGGCTCGATACCATCCTCAACGACTTCATCTTCCAGGATCGCGATCTCGAAACATTCCAAGACATCCTCTCCGCGCTCAGGATAAGCTGTGGGCCTTGGGCCGAATCCCGGAAGCGTATGGGGATCTTCGAGACACTGCTAAACCAGGGCCGGGTCCTGGTATCGGACGCGGAAAAGCGGATAAGCAACTACCGGGCCTGGAAGCAAAAGACGGTCGATCACTGGCTCTACATCCTCAACCATGAACTGCTCTGCGCCAAGGATTTCGAGGCTGTCCTTAGCGCGGCGGCCCGCTACCTGCCCGAACTCGGCATCCGGTCGGGCTATTTCGTCCTGAACGGGAAGGACCCGGGCCGCCGCGTCTTCGCGGGGGGATTCGACGCGACGGAAAGCCGGGACGGCAAGGCGAGGATCATCGAATCCAAGGAAGGCGGACGAAACTTCCCTTCCGATCTCATCCTGCCCGAGGAGCTGTATTCAGGCTGCCGGGGCTCCTATGTCGTGCTCCCCCTCCATTATGAATCGACGTCCCTCGGCTATATGATCCTGCGGGTGCACGGACACGATGCCTCGGTCTTCGAGGAAATCAGGACCCAGATCTCCTCGGCGATGAGGGGCGTCCTTCTCTTCGAGCAGGTGAACGAAGCGCGAAAAAGGGCTGAAAAGGCTGAAAAGCTGAAGACCGAATTCCTCGCGGGCATATCGGGGGAACTCCAGGAACCGATCAACATAATATACGACACGGCAGTCCGCCTCCTCGCCGACCCGGGGGCGGCGCACAGGGAGGAGATCGAGATCATCGCGTCCCGCTCCGCCAGGCAGAAGGAACTCACCAGGCATCTCCGGGATCTCTCGCTGGCCCAGGTGGATGAGTTCGAGCTCCAGGCAGCCCTCTTCGATCCCTTGTTTTCCGCCGAAGGCTTTGCCGCCGAATCGTCCTCGAAACGGAAGAAGAGGAAATGGGGGCAGATCGCGCCCGCGGCGCCCCCCGCCGCCGTCCCCCTCGCGTGGGGGGATTCGGTCCGCATTCGCCAGGTCCTGGAAATATTCCTGGACTGCATCTTCCGCGACCTGGGAGCCGGGACCGCGGAGATAGCCCTCGTGGCGGGACCTGGGGGGATCGTCTTCGGAGTCGGCGGGACGCCGGGCGCCGCGGGCGCCGAGAACAAGATCAGGGAGCTTCGCGGCCTTCTGGAAATGGAGCCGGG
>CAZRYP010000054.1:0-11444 GCA_964604295.1 uncultured Treponemataceae bacterium | reverse complement strand
CGGAATTTCCTCACCCGCCACATCAGGCTCACGCCCCTGATCTCGGCCATGATCGCCGCCGGGGGCAAGCCCGTTTCGGAAAAGGAAGCCGATTCGGCATCGCCCATCGTCTGCCTGGGCAAACTCTCAGAGTGGGGCGGGGCGAGCGACGACTCCTCGGGCGAAAACGCGTACATAGCGCCCCGGAGAGTCTGGCGCTATCTCAATCCCTCGCTGAAGAACGGCGTCTTCATGTTCATAGGCTTCGTCGTGGCCAACCATTTCATAGGCTGGGGCTACGCCCTCCTGTGGCTCGGTATCACGGGCTTCAGGAACAGCATCGCCGATCTGGTCTCCAACCGCGGCGGCAGGCTCAGTGAATGGAAGCTGAAGAGCATCAGCTTCGACAACATAGCCCAGTCGCTGTTCTGGACGGGCTTTTCCGTGCCCATACTCGGGCTGGTCAAATCGGATTTCGATCTTGTCTGGCCTTGGGCCCAGGACGGCATGCTCTTCACCCTGGTCAAGTTTTTCGTGATCTCCTTCGCGAACGGATTGTATCTCGCGGCCCACAACACCCTGCGCGGCTTCGACAAGAAAGTCGTGCGCGCCAATTTCTTCCGCAGCGTGATAGCTTGGCCTTTCGCCGCGCTCTTTTCGCCCCTCGGCAGCCTGCTGAAGATTCCCAGCATCGTCCAGACGAAGATATGGTCCGATTTCGTCGCGGGATTCATCGAGGGCGGAGGGAAATACAGGAACATCCTGCGCCTCCGCAAGCAGAACATCGAGGAGATCATACCGAAAATCCTGGACAGGAGAGGGGATGAGCAGCATATCGCCATACTCGACCTGCTGTATCTTTTCCGCGAGGAGCCGCGCACGAGGAACTCCCTCATCGCGCTCTTCGAACTGTCCAGACCTTCCCTGCCCGTCCTGGGCGGAGGGAAAAAGAGCGCGCCCGCGCGGCCGCTTCGCGACCTTCTGGGCATCCTGGACCAGCCTCGGCTCGACGAGGAACTCACCGCCTTCATCCTGTCGCGATATGATGAGGAAATCGCGCCCGACCTCGTCGGCCTCGTCGCGGAAACGCTTCCGCCCCTCAGGACCTGGCTCGATTCGAGGTCAGGCCGAGGCTGAACCGGCGCGTTTGGGCTTCAGGATCGGGTTTTCCCGTAGGTCTTTCGCCGCCCGTCCCTGCCCGACTCGACGAGAAGGCCGGCGCGGCAGTAGCAGTAGAGTATCCTGCGGGCGCGTTCGGGACCGATGCCGAGCGCCTTGCCGAGGTCAGCCGAACTCCATGGCGGAGCGAGGCTCTTCGGGATGAGGGCCAGCCATTGGCCCCTGGTGCGGAAGGAGCGCGAGGCGAGAACCTCGACGAGCTCCCTGTCGACCGTCCTGTCGCCCTTGCGCCACCATGACCCCGAGCCGTCGCGCGTTTTGGTCTCGACGCTCCTCACGAGAAGCAGTTCGACGGTGACGTTGCGCGCCGCAATGAATTCCGGCGCGTGTACGAGCTCGTCGAAGAGACTGTATTCGTCGCAGCGCTTGGGGCTTCTGCGCTCGGAGAGGACTTCGCCGCTCACGGGGTCGAGCCTGCGCAGCAGCTTTTCTGCCGATACGGGGTACACGACGCGCACCCGGCGGCCCATCCCCGACAATTCCAGGACTTTCCGCCTCAGCTGGCCGAGATGTCCGGTCTGCACTTCGACGAGCTCGCCGTCGGCCCGAACGAGATCGACCACCCTGCCTTCCACCGGCGCTTCGAGACGATCGCCGGGCGAGGCGAGATATTCCTTGACCTGTTCGTGGAGGCTGTATTCGGAATAGAGGTTGATGCCCGACCGCTCGGCGACGAATGATCCCATGGCTCCCAGTATGCACGAGGAGGGGTTAGCCGCCAATCTCCCCGCGGCGGCAGACGCCGTCCTCGGTGATCACGAGATCGACGCGGGCGTCGTCCTCGCCCATGGGCACGGAATCCAGGAGCTGGAAGGCGTAGCAGAGGCCGCAGGCCACGATAGAGCCTCCCAGCCGGGCGGCTCCCGCGCGGGCTTCCGAAAGGAAGCGGTCGTAGTATCCCTTGCCCCTGCCCAGCCTGCCGCCCCCGCGGTCGAAGGCGAGGCCCGGCGCCGCGACGATGACGGAGCCTGAGTGCAGTTCCTCCGCCGGAAGCCCGCGCAAGCCGGCAGGGGGTTCGGGTATGCCGAAGCGGTCGCGCGGCCAGGATCCGTAGTCCGGCGGCAGGGGAATGAAGACAATGTAATCGCCGGCCTTCTCCGAGCGTTCCATTCGGGGAACCGCCACGACCTTGCCGTCGGCCAGTGCCGCGCCTATGAGGCTTTCCGTCCCGATCTCCTCGCCCATCGGGAGGAAGGCGAGGACGATGCCGGCTTCGGCGTATTCGGGCAAGGCCCTGAAATTGTCGGCGGCGCGCAGGCTCCGCTCCCCGGCGTTTCCGGTCTCTCCGGCACGAGCCTCCATGAGCAGGGCTTTGACGCGCCCGCGGGTTTCGGCCTTTTCTTCAGACAGGGACATGGCTATTCTCCCCTGGAATCCGCTCAGGAATCCAGCTGCTTGATTCCCAGGAACTTCCTCGCCTCTTCCGGGGTACAGGGTTCCTTGCCGAGATCGCGGGCTATGCGCACGGTGCGCGCCGCCAGCTGGGCGTTGCTCTCCGCCAGCACTCCCTTCGAATAGTAGATATTGTCCTCCATCCCCACGCGCACGCAGCATCCCAGGATCATCGCCATCGTGGTCAGGGGAAGCTGAGCCCTGGCGACGCCCGACACGTTCACGTAGGTGTCCTCGGGGACGAACTCCAGCATGGAAAGAAGGTGCTTGGGCGTGGCGTCGATCGCTCCCTGGTAGGGCATTCCCAGCACGAGGTTGATGTGATAGGGCTTTTCGATCAGGCCGGCCTTTTCCAGAGCCGTCACTTCCCTGAAGAATGTCGGCGTGAAGATCTCCATCTCCGGCTTGATTCCGAGCTCCTTCATCCTGGCCGCGAACCTGGCCACGTCGGTCCGGCTGTTGAGCCAGGCCACGTCCTTGTAAGTCCCGGATACGCGCATCAGGGTTCCCACGTTGAGCGACGCCGATTCGGGCAGGACGTCGAGGCAGGCCATGCGCTCCTCCACGGTCAGGTTGGGTCCGCCGCCTGTGCTGAACTGTATGATCGACTTCACGCCCTTGGCCTTGATCCTGTCCTTGATCTCCCTGAAGACTTCGGGGTCGCCCGTCGGCATGCCGTCCTTGTCGCGCGCGTGGATGTGGATTATCGCCGCGCCCTCGTTGTAGCATTCGAGGGCTGCCTGCGCGATTTCGTCCGGCTGCTCCGGAACATTCGGAGTCATGCTCTTGAATGTCGCCGCGCCGCTGAGCGACACCGTCAAAAGAAGTTTGTCATCTGGCAATGTAAGCATCTCGTGCCTCCTTCAAGCATGTCGGAAATTCAAAGCTTCCAGTTCCTGACCTCGCCGTATTTTTTCGATTTTTTCCAGTCCATTCCGCCCATCTGCTCGCTGCCGACCTTCGGGTACTGGTAGAATTCGATGCCGGAATCCGCGGGATATTCGAATTTGCCTCCCGACTGCAGTATTATCGGTTTCGTTCCCTTCAGGTTTTCCTTTACGTACCTCGCGAACTGCTGCGGATCCCCCAGGCTGTTCGCCCAGTTGTCGTAGTGCATGGGGATCGCGATCTTCGCCTTGAGGTCCTCCGCGATGCGGACCGCGTCGAATACGGAGGGCTTGTCCGAGACGCCCCGGGCATTGCTTCCGAAGGGTATGAACGCGATGTCGATCTCGTGCTGGTCGCCGATGGCCTTGAACAGATCGGAAAAATGGGCGTCGCCGATATGGAGTATGTTCCCCGCCTTCGTCTTCAGCAGATAGCACACGGCGCATTCGTCCATGCTCTCGGGCTCCTTGCCCGTATGGCCCGAATTGAAGGCGCTCGGATCGTAGCTCTCGAGCACCAGGACCTCCATGTCCTTGAACTTGATCGAATCGCCCGGCTTCACGCAGATCTTCCTTTCGGCCGGCACGCCCAGTTGCTCCAACTTCAGGACCGTGTTCCGCGGGGCGTAGAACTTGGAGTCGGTGTTGGCCAACAGCGCGTTTACCGTGTAGATGTCGCAATGATCATTGTGGTGGTGGGTCAGGAATTCCGCGTCCATCCGCTTCACCGCGAAGATGTCCAGCACCTGCGGATTGACGCGTAGCCAATCTATGGAAGGAGCCCCCGCCACCCGGCATACGGCGCAATAGTCATACTCCGAATACATCGAAGTTCCGGCATAATTGTCGATCATCAGCGTCGTCTGCGCGGTCTTGATCACGTAGCCGCAGGCTCCGGTCCACCAGATCGCGACGCTGTCCTCAGCCACCGCCGTATTCTCTATCTGTTTGTTGAGATAGGTGCCCCATTCGGGGAAGACATCGTGCAGCCAACGTTCCCTGTCTATTTTCTCGTTGTGATAGAAGGAAATCGATGAATGCAGCCCCTTCTCCTCGAATTTGTCGTCTTTCTTCTGCATAGGATGCTCCTTGTCGTCTATGTGGCGGAATCGCGTTTTTCGTCGAGGGCGCGAAGGACCTTCTCGGGGGTGATCGGCAGGGAGGTGATCCAGACGCCGATCGCGTCGTGCACCGCGGCGCCGATGGCCGCCGAGACGAAGTGTGTGGACCCTTCAGAAAATCCCTTCGCGCCGAAGGGTCCGCCTTCGTCGGGTCTGCCGATGATGGAATACTTCAGTTCCGGGATATCCCTGGCCGTCGGTATGACATAATCGCGGAAGCTTTTCGGCATGTAGTCGGTCTTCGGATAATAGGGGTAGAGGTTTTCCATCAGGGTGAGGCCGAGCGAATGGATCACCCCTCCCTCTATCTGGCCCTCGCAGCTGTTGATGTTGATCGGAGTGCCCACATCCTGCGCGATGTACAGATTCAGTATGTCTATCTGCCCGGTTTCCGTATCCACGTCTATGTCCATCACCATCGAACCGTAGGAGACGCAACCCGCGCCCTCGAAGAAACCGCCATCCGGATCCATGGGCCTGAACGTGCGCCTCATGTAGGATCCGTGGCCTATCACGAAGCTTCCCTCGGCGAAGAGAAGCCGGGAAAATTCCTCATAGGACTTTCTTTGTGCCGGATCGTCCAGGACCACGACAAAGCCATGGTCCATGCCGATGTTCTCTTCCGGTGTGTCGAATATCTCCGCGCCGAATTTCCTGACCTCGGCCGCCAGGTCGTCGCAGGCCGAAATCACGGCGTTGCCCGTCGTATACGTGATGCGGCTGGCCTGGGTCCCGCAGCAGTAGGTGCCGCTTGCCGTATCGGCGGTCACGATGCCTATCCGGTCCACGCTCACCTGCAGCTTTTCCGCTGCGATCTGCCTCATCGCCATGCTGGAGCCCTGGCCGATATCCACCGAGCCGATGATCAGTTCGAAGCTGCCGTCCATCTTGAGCTTCACGATAGCCTGGTTCGGATCTCCGCCCCCGAAGCGAGTGCCGCCCGGATGAGCAACCAGGCAGAATCCCCTTCCGCGCTTTTTCATTCCGCCTTCCTCCTCTCCAGGGAACTGAGAGCCTGCAGGCGGGCTGGCAGGTTTATGCCGGCCAACCGGGCCGCTTCCTGCATGCATTCGATGCCCATCACCGCGTTCAGCCGCATGGATGTGTTTGTCCCGTCGCCTTCGCGCCACGCGTTCTTCATCCTGAATTCCATGGGATCCATCCCGATGGCGTCGGCCAGCTTGCTCATCTGCGTCTCGCTGGCGTACATGGACGCGAAGACGCCGAGGCCCCGCAGGGAACTGGCCTTGGCCTTGTTGGTGAGAAGCAGCCTGCAGTCCACCCAGATATTCGGGCAGTAATAGGGGCCCGAGGCTATGGAGGATCCTTTTTCGAGACAGTAAGGCCCCAGCCCGATGCGAGGCCCTGAGTCCAGGAAGGTCTGGCAGTACCGCGCCGTAAGCAGGCCGTCCTTCGTCACGCCATCCTTGTACAGCATCTGCCATTTGCCGCGGATGGTCGTGCAGTTCATCTCTTCCTCGCGCGTGAAGGTTATCTTGACCGGCCGATGAGTCTTCATCGCCAGCAAGGCGGCGTAGGGCTCGACCGGCATGTCGCTCTTTCCCCCGAATCCGCCGCCGTTCGTCAGCCCGATCAGGCGAAGCTTGCTCATCGGAAGCTTCAGCAATACGGCCAGCTGGTTCTGGTGGGAATATACCTGCTGCGTCGTGGTGTACAGGGTGAGCCTTTCGATGGAATCGTAGTACGCGAGGCAGGCCTGCGTCTCGATCGGCGCGTGTTCGACGGGCGCCATCTCGTAACGCGTCTCGATTATCGTGTCCGCCGCCTCGAATCCTTTTTCCACGTCGCCGAGCCGGATCTTCCTCACGGCGGAGCCGGGAGTGAACTCGTAGGTATTGCCTTCGGGGCGTATCTGAGGCGCGTCGGGGTCCAGCGCCCTGTCCATATCCAGCAGGGCGGGAAGTTCCTCGACCTCCACGATTATCGCGGCAAGCCCCTTGCGGGCGGCTTCTTCGTCCACCGCCGCGACCGCCGCGATCGGCTGGTTGTAATGCCTGAGGTCCCCCTCCCCGGGAAATATCGGCGTATCGTATCTCCCGCCCACGATGTTCTGCGGGACATCGTCGATGCAGATCACGCCCAGGACCCCCGGAATCTTCAGCGCGGGACTTGTGTCAAGCCTCGTGATCCTTCCGCGGTCGACCCTGCTGCGCAGGATCTTTCCCACGAGCATCCCGGGCAGCGAGAGGTCGTCGATATACTGCGCGTTGCCGGTGACGATGGCCTTCCCTTCGTCCCTCGGCATGCGCTTGCCAATATTCATGTAGCCGTCAAGATCGATCTGTTCAACCATGGCTCTCGTCCTCCGCGGCTCCGAACTCGCAATCCACGACGGCCTGGATAGCCTGGATGTATTTGTAGTAACCGGTACAGCGGCAGAGGTTGCCCGATATCGCTTCGACTATTTCGGCGTTGTCGGGTTTCGGCCTGCGGTTCAGCAGACCCTGGGCCGCCATCAGCATCCCCGGCGTGCAGTATCCGCACTGGGGGGCTCCCTTCCTGTAGAAAGCTTCCTGCAGCCGCGAGAGCTTGCCATTCCTGGCAAGCCCCTCGACAGTGGTGACGTTCCTGCCCCTGGCGACGAGGGCTGGGACGATGCAGGCCTTGACAGCCTTGCCGTCGAGCAGGACGGTGCAGGCGCCGCAATCCCCCTGGTTGCATCCTTCCTTGGATCCCGTCAGATGCTTTTCCTTGCGCAGGAGAGACAGGAGCGTGGTCGTCGGGGTCACCAGGAAATCCTCGCCGATGCCGTTTATGTTGATGCTAATCGGATATTTCACGATCGTCCCTCTCCTCCAGTCCGAAAGATCTCCGCAGCACCCTCTCCACGAGGACGGGCGCGACGCGCTTGCGGTACCATGCCGTGGCCCTGCCGTCGTCGATGGGCGTGGCGTACTCCCCCGCGAGCGCGGCGGCGCGCCGGCACAGCTCCCCGGTGATCGCCTGCCCGGCCAGCAGTTCCTCGGCCTTGTGGTAGCGTAGGGGACGGGGCGCGACCGATCCCATCGCGATGCGCGCTACCGTGCATATCCCGTCTTCGACGACGACGCGCGCCGCCGCGCTGACGACGGACAGAGTCTCGGCCTTGCGTTGCCCGATCTTGATGAATGCTCCGCGATGCGTCCCTGTGTCCATGATTATCTCCGAGAGGATCTCCTCCGGGGACAACACTGTCTTGCCGGGTCCTGTGAAGAAGCCGTCGATGGGAACCGTTCTCTTCCCCTTCCTTGAAACCAGCACGAGCCTCGCGTCCATGACGAGCAATGGCACGGCCGTATCGGCGGCGGGCGACGCGTTGCAGAGGTTTCCCCCGATCGTGGCGATGTTCCTTATGCTCGCTCCCGCCATGTTGGCGAGGGCTTCCGCGAGCAGAGGCGCCCATTCGCGCACCAGATCGCTTTCCAGCAGATCCGACAGCGTCGTCGCGGCGCCCAGGATCAGCCTGCCCGATTCCTTCCTTATACCGTCGAGGCCGGCCTTGCCGATGTACACGAGATGCGAAGGCTTGAGGACGCCGTCGTTGACTTTCGGCATGACATCGGTGGCGCCCGCCACAATCGTGACCTTCCGCCCGTCGAGGAGATCCAGCAGATCCCCGAGGCTTCCGGGCGCCTCATATGTCGCATCGTCCACAACACTCACCTCTTTCATCGTCAGTTTTCCGCGACCGAGCTTCCGGCTTCGATCGCGCCGCCTTCAGCCGGCCAGATTTTCGAATATCATCGCCATACCCTGACCGCCGCCCACGCACAGGGTGGCGAGCCCGTACCTGGTTTTCCTTTTCATCATCTCGTGGAGAAGGGTGGTCGTTATCCTCGCTCCCGTCGCGCCCAGGGGATGTCCCAGCGCGATAGCCCCGCCGTTGACGTTGACGATGCCTTGGTCCAGCCCGAGTTCCCCGATGCACGCGAGGCTCTGCGCCGCGAAGGCTTCGTTCAGCTCGATCAATCCGATATCGGCCAACTTCATTCCGGCTCGCTCGAGCGTCGATTTCACCGCCGGCACGGGGCCGATCCCCATGATCCGGGGATCCACGCCGCTTGTCCCGGCCGCCACGAACCGGGCTATCGGCGCGAGGCCAAGCGCGGCAGCACGGCTTTCGCCCATCATCACCAGGGCGGCTGCGCCGTCGTTGCGTCCCGAACTGTTGCCGGCGGTGACCGTTCCGTTTTCCTTGAACGCGGGCTTCAACCTCGCGAGCCTTTCCATCGTGGTATCTCGCCTGGGGTGCTCGTCCGTATCGATGGTCCGCACCGCGCCGCGCTCGGTCACCGCCACGGCCGCGATCTCGCCGGCGAAGCGTCCGGAATCCATGGCTCCAATCGCGCGGGCCTGGCTTTGGACTGAGAAACGATCCTGGGATTCCCTGGATATCCCGTATTTTTCGGCCAGGTTTTCGGCCGTCATTCCCATGGTGAGCCGCCCGTATGTCTCTTCGGGCTGGGACCTCGGCTGGCTCTCCGTATTCGGATCGAGAAGTTCACCGTTGCCCGCCTCGTAGCCGTAGCGGGCGTTCCTTAAATAGAAAGGCGCCTGGCTCATGCTTTCCACGCCGCCGGCCACGATTATCCCCGCGTTTCCGGTCTGGATCTGCATCGCGGCGCAGAATATGGCCTGCAGCGAGGAGGCGCATTGGCGCTGGACGGTATACCCCGGGACTTCCTCGGGCAGACCCGCCATCAACAGGGCAATGCGCGCCATGTTCGAAGCGTCGGCCGACTGCTTGGCCTGTCCCCAGAGGACTTCGTCCACCGCGCCCTTTTCGGCTCCGGCTCTGGTCAGCGCTTCCTCGATGACGATGCGCGAGAGCTCCTCGGGAGGGATTCCGGCAAAGATTCCGCCCATCCTGCCTATCGGCGTGCGGACCGCGGATACGATAACGACGTTTTCCATGGTTTTCCCCCGGCGCGAAAACGCTGTTCCGCGCATTGAAGTCGTGTCCTCTTTCAGGTGGCCGTCTTGACCACGTCCAGTATGTGCTGATGGGAAGCGTCTCTCGCCTTCAGCGGGTCATGTTCCTTTATCGCCGACAGTATCTTCCTGTGAAACACCTGCGCGCGCTTGAATATCTTCTTGTCGTTTTCGTATATCCCCTGGATCATCGACTCGTACGAGTTGTGGATCACATGGATCGTCTTCACGAAGAGCTGGTTTTTGGACGCTTCTCCCAAGCACATATGGAACTGCGTGTCGTACTGGATCATCTCGGCGATGTCGTCCTCGCTTTCCTCGATCTTCTCGACCCATCGCTCGAGGGTGGCTATATCCTCGTCCGTCGCCCTGATGGCGGCCAACGCGGCTATCTCCGCCTCCACCATGACGCGGAATTCCAGAAGGTCGTCTATCTCCGATTGCTTGAACAGTTCGCTCAGAGGCGTGGTGCCGGCGATGTTCTTCCTGTCCTCCACGAAGGTGCCGTTCTTGGTTCTTCTGATCAGCCCCATGGATGCAAGCGCCTGGAAGGCTTCCCTCAGCGTCGTCCTTCCCACCCTGAGTTTTTCGCTCAGGACGATCTCATTGGGGAACACATATCCCGCGGGCAGTTCCCCCGACACGATCTTTTCCTTGATTTCCTCGAACAGCCTGATGGATATATTCGTCCTCGACGATACAACGAGAGAATCCAGGGGACTTCTTGCGGCCTTTTTTCCCATCGTTCGTTCCTTTACAGATCAGTGTTGTCTGTTGTATGACATATTCGATTATACTCCACGTTTACAATACTATCAAGAGATTTTTAGTGCTTCTTAAAACAATATTCCTGTTGACACATGTCTTACAACGGAATACCATCTTTCAACAGGGATCGCGAACCGGAAACCGCCCGGCGAGGGGCAGGGGTTCCGGCGTTTCGCGGCACATCTTGAGACAAAGAAGGGTGAAGGAATGGGCAACAACTATTTTAAAAGGGTTTCGTCCGGCACGCCGACGAACCTCTGGATCAACAATGTCACGCGGGAGGAAGCCCGGGCCGCCATCGAGGCGGGAGCCGTGGGCTGCACCCAGAACCCCAGCTTCCCGTGGAAGATCCTGAAGAGCGAGACGGACTCGGCCTACGCGAACGGGTTGCTGGACGTTATCATGACGAGGGAAGGCAACGACGACAAGGCGATAGAAATTCTCCAGTTCGAGCTCGTGAGGGAAATCTGCCGTCAATTCCTGCCGATGCACGAGGCGACGGGCGGCACGCAGGGCTGGGTCAGCATCCAGGGCAATCCTTTCAAGGAAGACGTAAAGAGCATGGTCGATTTCGCCCATTACCACCGAACGGCGGCGCCTAACGCGATAATAAAGATTCCCGTCACCAGGGACGGACTCAAGGCGATGCGGATCCTGATAGCCGAGGGGATACCCATACTCGGAACCGAAGTCATGTCCATCGATCAGGCGATCAGCGTCTGCGAGCTCCACAAGGAAGTCTCGCGGGGCATGAGGAACCCTCCCACGGTGTATCTGGCCCACATAGCCGGAATTTTTGACGAGCATCTGCAGGCCGCGGTAAAGGACGGGAACATCGACGTCGATCCCGACGCGCTC
The DNA here is from genome assembly GCA_964604295.1 of uncultured Treponemataceae bacterium. GTDB lineage: Bacteria > Spirochaetota > Spirochaetia > Treponematales > Rectinemataceae > CAZRYP01. The sequence goes on along the minus strand of CAZRYP010000054.1, from coordinate 328 downwards.
TGGCAGGCCGGCATCGCCGTCGCGAAAAAAATTCGCCAGTTGATGGATACAAGGCAATATGAGGGGAAATTCCTGTCCGGAGGGGCAAGAGGCCTCCATCACTTCACGGAAATGGGCGGCGCCCGCGCGGACGTCACGATCAACTGGAAGGGCACGGCCGACACGCTTATCGAGCAGGACGACCCCGTGGTGCAGCGGTTCCTCGCGCCTGTGCCGTTCAACGTCACCGACGAGCTTCAGGGCAAGATCCTCCACTTCAGGCAGGCATACAATCCGGGGTCGCTCGGGGAAGAGGATTACGAGAGTTTCGGATCGGTCGTCCGTTTCC
>CAZRYP010000053.1:1785-11597 GCA_964604295.1 uncultured Treponemataceae bacterium | reverse complement strand
AAATGTCCCCTCTGCGGCGCCAGAAATCCGAAAGTCCTTTCGGAAACCTCGCCCGATCTCCATGATTCCCAGGATGCCGATCCCCGGCATGCCAACTTCTTCGGCGGCGCCGGAAGCGCCGAAATCCTCACCCCTCCGGAAAAGCGCAAGATAGCCTGGGAAGTCCTTTCCGTCGCCTCCTGCATCGCCATCATCTCTCTCTCCCTCATCAACTTCCTGGTGGCCGGCAGACTTTCCTGGTCTCTTTACCCCGTCTCCGCCTTCGTCTTCGTGTGGATTTTCGCCACGGCCTTCCTCGTGATGGAGGCCAAGTCCCGCCTGCGGTACGTACTGGCGGCCCTGGATCCTCCCGCGTTCCTTCTGGCCCTCGGCCTCTTCACAGGCGACATCACCTGGGCCTGGAAACTGGCGGTACCCATCGCCGTATTTTCCGAACTCGTGGCCGCAGGCGTCCTGCTTATGATCAGGAACGCCAAGCGGAAGGGACTCAATATACTGGCTTATCTCCTGGTGGGCATCGCCAGCATTTGCCTAGGCGTGGAAATCTATGTCGATCTCTTCGCTTACGGCAAGATCGCGATGAGCTGGTCGGTCATCACCGCCATCGCCCTCATCCCCATGGCAACCTTCCTGATTTACCTGCACTACCGTGTCGCCAAGTCCACAAACCTGCACAGGCTCTTCAAGCTGTAGAAGACGCCGGCTTCCGTCTCTTGACATTCTCTGCAGTTTTCTGTAATGTATTGTCAACACGACGCAGGGTAGAGCAGTTGGCAGCTCGTCGGGCTCATAACCCGGAGGTCACAGGTTCGAGTCCTGTCCCTGCTAGAATAACCAGCTATTTTCGGATAGCTGGTTTTTATTTATACCCTCCGACATCCCACAGGCTCACATACGAATTCCAGCCTTGCCTACAATGTGGAGAAGGTCCAGGTCATCGTGCTGGGATGGTTGCCGTTCGCGTCGGCCACATCGTCGGTCAGGGTCAATGTATACGTTGCCCCCGCGTCCAGGGGGGCGTCGGGGATTATTTCCGCGACCACGCTGTCTTCATATGGGCCTACCACCGCGTAGCTTGCGTGGAAGGTAACCGTGGAGCTGATCGGGAAAGCCTCCCCCTGTTTCGTGATGAAAATAGTCGCCTCGGCGATTGTCGAAGCATCCATGCGTTCGGTGAATTCGATGAGGATGGTTGAATTGACATCTTTGCCTGTCATCACGGGGCTGGCGTCGCTGTCGTTCCACGGCTCCCGCACGCGCATGAAGGGCGCCTCGTCGTCGATCGATCCGATATAGTCCTCGAAGTCCGGTATGACGGCGCCGGCGACGCTGAGAGCCGTATATCGGCCCGCCAGATTGTTCCTGACGGTCGCGCTGACGGCCGGATCGCAGAGACTGTAGGCCTGATTCTTCAGCTTGGTCATATTCCCCGCTTCCAACTGGCCATCGTCCTCCAAGTCATCCTTAAGATCGGGGATCCATTGCGACAGGTCGGCCCCGCCGTCCACATAGGGGCAGAGGATGGTCATCGAAACCGCAAGGAGGATCGCGTTGTAGTCGCCGGCCTCGGCGATGTTCAGCTCATTGAAGGCTTCTCCCGAGGCGGGTATGGCTATGTTGAAGGCATCGAGGAACTCCTGCTCCGCCTGCCTCCTGGCATCAGCGAAACCGGAGCCTTCCTGGAAGAGTTTCTTGATGCGGTCCCTTGTGATGGTCGTCAGGAGGTTCAGGTTCATCGTCTCGTCGCCTACCAGATCCACGTAGGCCCGAAGCGTGATGTCGTCATCCGATGTCCTGTTGGTATACTCGTCGAAATAGTTGCCTTCCCCGATGAGTTCCGCGTACCGGGAAGGCAGTTCGGCGATGAGCGAGAACCCTCCCTCGTTGTTGTCTATGGTATCGCTGTAGAAGAAGCTGGCATCGGGTTCAAGACTGTCGCTCAGCCCCTGGACATCCAGGCGGCTGTCGTTGTAGAGGGGTCCTTTCTGCATATAGCCGCTGAGCGTGTATTCCACGGGCTCGTCCTCTTCATCGTCTCCGTCGCCCGGATTGTTCGGATTGCAGGATAGCAATGCTACGGTTACCACAAGCGTCATCAAGGCAAATCTTCCGGTAATTTTTCCCATGATAAAAAGACCTCCTGGCAAATGGCTCGGGATCAAGCAATTACATGTGAAGTCCGCCATTCTCAGTATAAGACATTCAGCGAGGATTGCCATTTTTATTTGGTTGTCATGACGTTCGGCCGATATTAGGATATGTTGATGCGTCTAAAAAGGGTTTTTCGCCGTCTGGCCCTCCTCCTGTACACGCTCGTATTGACGACGCTGCCTGGTTCTACAGGAGCCCAGCAGGTCCAGGGCCCGATACTATCCGGCTGCGAGTATGATTATCCGCCCTATTGCATCGTGAATCCCGATGGTTCGGCGACTGGGTTTTCCGTGGAACTCCTTCGCGCGGCGTCGAAAGCCATGGGCAGGGACGTTGTATTCAAGACAGGTACCTGGTCGGAGGTGAAGCAGGATCTCGCGGATGGCCGCATCCAGGTTCTTCCTTTGGCCGGCCGGACTCCTGAGCGCGAAGCGATCTTTGACTTTACCTTTCCCTATCTGGTCATGCACGGAACCATCGTCGTGCGCGACGGGACGACAGATATTCGGATTCCGGCCGACCTCGCTGGCAGGCGGGTAGCCGTTCTGAAGGGCGACAATGCCGAGGAATACCTGATCCGCGCCAAGCTCGGAGCGGACATAATTCCCCTCGATTCTTTCGAGACCGCCCTCCGCGGGCTTTCGGAAGGGAAGTACGATGCCGTCGTCATCCAGAAGCTTCTCGCTATGCAGCTCATACAGAACATCGGAATCAAGAATCTGAAGGCCGTGGGCCCCCCTCTGACGGAATTCAGGCAGAGCTTCTGCTTCGCCACCCGGAAGGGAGACACAGAACTTCTCGCCCTTCTCAACGAAGGCCTTTCCATAGTCATCGCCGACGGGACATTCAGGGAGCTCTACGCGACATGGTTCTCCGAAATCGAGACATTGGGGCAGACCAGCAACCGCATTGTCTTGGGCGGTGACAGCGATTACCCTCCCTACGAATACCTCGACAAGAACGGGCAGCCTGCCGGATTCAACGTGGATCTTTCCCGCGCGATCGCGAGACATCTCGGCCTGGACATCGAGATACACCTAGGTCCCTGGAATGAGATCCGGAAGGGTCTGGGATCCGGATCCATCGATGCGGTGCAGGGTATGTTCTATTCGGCGGAACGGGACCGGGAATACGGATTCTCCCCGGCCCATTCCATAGTGAACCATGTCATTGCCGGGAGGGCTGGCGCGCCCATTCCCGACTACCTGCAGGACCTGGCCGGGAAATCCGTCATCGTCATGACCGGGGATGTCATGGATGACCTCGCCGCCAAGATGGGATTCGGACCCGACCTCGTCCGGGTGGCGTCGCAGGAAGAAGCGCTGCTTCTGCTGGCTTCAGGGAAGCATGAGTATGCCCTGGTCGCCCAGATACCCGCGCTCTACACGATGAGCAAGCACAAGTTGAAGAATCTCCGGTTTTCCGAAAGCCCCGTTCTCGCCGCCGAGTATTGCTACGCCGTACCCAATGCGAACGGCGCTCTCCTGGCCCAGTTTTCCCAAGGTCTCGCGGCTGTCCTTGCCAGCGGAGAGTACAGGAAAATCGAGAAAAAATGGCTTGCGCCCTACGAGATCGGCCAGGGCGGTTTTCTCGTGGCGGCCCGATACGCGGCCATCATCAGCCTCATCCTTTTCGCTCTTCTGTTGCTTGTCCTTCTATGGTCCTGGTCACTCAGGAAGAGCGTAGTGCAGAAGACGGCCCAGCTTTCGGTGGAGATCGGCGAGCGGATCAAGGCCGAAACGGAAGTCACGCTTTTGAACCAGGACCTCGAACGGCGTGTCCGGATAAGGACAGCCGAACTCGAGGCGGCCAACAAGGAGCTGGAATCCTTCTCCTACGCGGTATCGCACGATCTCAGGACGCCGCTCCGCGCCACCGAGGGTTTCAGTTCCATCCTCGCGGATCGATACGGCGGGGTCCTGGACGACCAGGGCAAGGACTACCTGAGGAGAATCAGGGATGCCTCGACGAGGATGGGGCAACTCATCGAGGATCTGCTGGGTCTTTCCAGGGTCACCCGCTTTCCCCTCGAGAGGCGGGACCTCGATCTGAGCGCAATGGCCAGGGACACGGTCTCCCGCATGCTGGAGGGATGGAAGGGGAAGATCCCCGAGATAGACATCGAGCCCGGCATGAGGGTGTCCGCCGACCCTCCGCTCACCGAGATACTCCTGCGCAACCTCCTTGAAAATGCCTTGAAATACAGCGCCAAGTCGGAAGCGCCGCGGATAGAGGTCGGATCCATGCCGGATGAGGGCAAATACGGCGGACAGAAGGTTTTCCGGGTCAGGGACAATGGCGTAGGCTTTGATATGGCCTTTGCGGGGGAGCTCTTCGCGCCCTTCAAGCGGCTACACCCGCAGGATGAATTTTCCGGCACAGGCATAGGGCTTGTCACCGTGCACAGGATAGTAACCCGTCATGGAGGCCGCGTGTGGCCCGAATCCTCGCCGGGAAAGGGAGCCTGCTTCTATTTTACCCTGGGCTGAAGCGGGTCGGTTTTCCTCGCTATGAATTACCATGCCCTTATGGGCAGGGAGGAAATGATGAAATTCTGCTGGACTACGATCAACGTGAAGGATATGGCGGCTTCGCTCCGCTTCTACACCGAAATTCTGGGCTTGCCGGTCACCCGCAGGGTGGATCGTCTGCCCGAGATGGAAATCGCCTTTCTGGGATCGGGAGAGACGATGGTGGAGCTGATATGGAGTTCGCGGAACGTTGACGTTAGCTTCGGAAAGGACATTTCCCTGGGCTTTGTCGTCGACTCAGTCGCCGCCCAGATGGAATTGCTTGCGGCCAGGGGAGTCCCCCTGCATTCCGGACCATTCCAGCCCAACCCCTCGGTCAGGTTCATCTATGTCCTCGATCCGGACGGCCTGAAGATCCAGTTCGTGGAGAATATTCGATAAAGACGGCTCGGGCTGCCGGTGCGAGGGGGCTTCAGCCTCCGAACACAGCTGTCGTCTCTTTCAACAGGCTTCTGATCGGAAGCTCCTGGGGACACATATCCTCGCAGAGACCGCACTCCGTGCAGGCCGAGGGTTTGCCTATGACTCTGGCATAACCGGTGAGCCAGAGATCCTTGGATTCCCATATCGCCGAGGCGTTGAGCGCCGCCAGGGCTTCCGGGATCTCCACGCCCTGAGGACAGGGCTGGCAATACCTGCAGGCGCTGCAGTCGGCTTTCATCCTGGACCGCATCGCCCGCCTGGCTGCGTCATAGACTTCCAGGGAATCGGGATCCAGTTCGCCGGGGCCGGCCGATTCTGCGATCCGAAGGTTTTCCTCCAATTGGGCTGCGTCGTTCATGCCCGACAGGAGGAGGCTCACTCCGGGTTCGTTCCATACGAAACGCAGGGCCCACTCGGCCGGACTCCCGCCTTCGGGGAGTCCGTCGAAGACAGCCTTCATCTCGGGGGGAAGCTTGTTCGCGAGCCTTCCCCCTTTCAATGGTTCCATCACCACCACGCCCAGGCCCTTTCCCGAGGCGTATCGGAGGCCGGCGATCCCCGCCTGATACTCCGTATCCACGTAATTGTACTGAATCTGGCCGAAAGCCCATCCGTCGTATTCGTCGATGATCCGGGGGAAATCCTCCTTCGCGCCGTGGAAGGAAAAGGCCGCGTGGCGGATAAAGCCGCGCCTTCTGGCCGTGTCGAGGAATTCCCTCACGCCCAGGTCGCGCATGCGGTTCCAGGATTCCCCGTTGAGGCCGTGCACGAGGTAGAAGTCGATGTGCTCCGTCTGAAGCCTCTCGAGCTGCCGGGCAAGGAAGTCGTCCATGTCCTCCCTGGTCTTGACAAGCTGCTGGGGCAGTTTCGTCGCGAGGTGGATGCGTTCGCGCCACTCGCCGGACAGCGCCCGACCGACGAAAGGCTCGCTCTCGCCCGCCGCCATGGAGACCGCTGAGTGATAGAACCAGGCCGTATCGATGTAGTTGACTCCCGCCTCGATCGCGTCGCGCAGGAGCTTCGCGGCGGCGGTTTCGTCGATCCGGTCGGGCGCGCCCAAGGTGGGCAGCCTCATGCACCCGAATCCTAATGCCGAAACTTTTATGCCTGTACGTCCAAGTACGCGATACTTCATCCGTTCTCTCCTGTCCCCGGGTTTTGCCTGTGAGGCAGATGATACATGGCCCTCGGCCTGGCCACAACCGGGCTTGCTTGGGTACCGGGCCAGTTTTGACTTGTCCGGTTCGCGTCGCTATGTTTATATCACTATGAAAATTCCGGAGGAATTTATGGTCAAGAATATGGGAAAGGCGGACAGGATACTCAGGATCGCGGCAGCCCTTGTCGTGGGTATCCTGATCCTCTCGGGACAGATCGTGGGTACGACAGCCGTCGTCCTGGGATTTTTAGCCCTGGTTTTCATCGCCACAAGCGCGATCGGTACCTGTCCTCTCTATATCCCCTTCAAGTTCAGCACGAAGAAGAAATAGCCGCGTCGGGGACCGGCCCTTCCCTCCAGCATCGGCACACATGACTCTTGCCTGGAGTGCTGACTGATACCCCGAGCCAAAGCCGATTTCCAGGACTCCGGCAATCAGATGGTTTCTGTTGACTATTATATTAAACATTCATGATATTCAATACATCCTTTTAAAGGAGGGTATCATGAAGTTGACTTCTTTCCTCGTGGCACTCGTTCTCATCGTCGGACTTCCAGGCGCCGCCTTTGCCGAACCATATAGCAAGGAGACTGTCGTCGCCGCCATGCGGGCCAATCTCGCGCGGGTCGGCGCCATCAAGACCGCCGTCGCGGCCCAGGATTTCTATGCAGCCGCGCAGGCTTTCTTCGAATACGGCAAGGAAGCGGCCGATATGCTGAAAATGGATCCGCCCAAGGGATCGGCCGAAGAGTGGGTCAGACTCTGGAAGACTTTCCAGGACAAGGCCTTCCTCGGCGTGGGCGCCTGCGGCGAACGCGACGCCGCCAAGGTCTTGAAGGCCCTGGATGAGCTCGTCGCGGTCAACAAGCCGGGTCATTCGACATTCAGGTTCTGAAAAGCCTCGTACCGGGGCCGGGAGCGATCCCGGCTTCCGGTTCTCCTGGAACTGCCCTCCAAATCCTGTCTGATTTCCCCCGGTATTCATAAATGACCCGATTGCGTCCCAATAGTCACTTTTGAGCGTAAAAAGAAGTAAATTGAATACAGGTGCTGATGGCATCAGGAAATTTTGACCAGGAGACAATCATGAAGAAATTCATACTCGTTGTGGCCCTCGCATGTCTGGCCGGGACAGCGGCCTTTGCCGAGATTCCGGTGAATATGGACAAGGGAGATTTGGCCGTAGCGGCCGGAGTAAATTTCGGCTGGGATTACGGATTCGGAGGCAGCCTGGAATATATATTCGCCCGAATCGACATAGCGAACGCCGTACCCATAACCTTCGGCCTCGCGGCAAGGGGCGGCGTGGGCTTCATAGACGGCTCCAACCTTGTCGTCGTCGGCCTCGGGACTTTCCATTTCGGCTTGGGATTCATATCCGAACTGCCCCGCTGGATGAAGAATTTCGATTTCTACTACGGTCTGGGGTTGGGCGGAGGTTTCGGCTCCAATCCAGGAGTGGGTGTCGGCAATGGAGGCGGAATCTCTTATTTCTTCCAGCCGAACCTCGCGATATACTCTTCGGTAATCTATGTCCGCTATTTCGACAACACTCCCGGCCATGCCGGTTTCGGCAGTATCGGACTGATCTTCAAACTCTGAACCTATCGGAGAGGGTATGGGTACCGCGAAGCTTCCTGCTGATCCGAGAATTGCGGCGCTGGTAGAGGAATTGCATGCCTGGCCAGGCCCCCGCATCGCCAGCCACAAGAGCGCGAGCCAGTATTTCCACAAGCTCGCGTTCCTGGCCGACGCCGGATTGAGACACGATGATCCCGGCATGGCCTCCGTGGTGGAGAAGATACTTGAATCCGCCGACGAAAACGGGATTCCCTGTCTGTCCATGGAGATTTCCGCGGCCCATGGAGGGGTGGGGGGCGCGATCAAGGCATGGGCTTTATGTGATGCTCCCATAACCCTGTATTCGCTGAAGCGCATGGGCGTGAGGGATGAGAGGCTGGATCGCGCCGCGGCCAAGCTGGCAGGCCTTTGCCGTGGAAACGGCTTCGGATGCGCGGTGTCCGCCTCGCTCGGAGACTGGCGAGGTCCGGGAAAGAAATCCGATCCCTGCCCCTACGCCACCCTCGTCATGCTGAAATTGCTTCTTCTGTATGGCGATCTTTATGAGGAAGAAATCAAGACCTCCGCGGAATGTCTCCTGAATCTGTGGAGAAACAGCAAGAGCGAGCATCCCTACATATTCTACATGGGCACGGACTTCCGGAAGCTGAAACTACCCACTGTCTGGTACGATATCCTTCATGTGGCCGACGTCCTCAGCCGCGTGAAGTCCTGCGTGCGGGATCCGAGGCTCGCCGAGATGATCGCATGCATCAGGGAGAAGGAAACCCCGGAGGGATTCATCCCCGAATCGGTCTACCTGCCGTGGAAGGACTGGGACTTCGGGCAGAAGAAACTGGCGTCGGCCTCCATGACGCGCGCAATCAGGGAAATCGAGAGACGCCTGTCCTCCCCTGCCGAGATAGCTTCGGAAAGGTAATTACATGAAAGCTTTGAGCGAAGGGTATTGTCTTGTTCTTTCTGGAGGCGGAGCCAAGGGCGTCTACCATCTCGGAGTCTGGAAGGCACTCGGGGAACTCGGCATAGAGGTCCAGGCCTTTACCGGGACATCCATCGGCGCCGTCATCGCCGGGCTCCTCGCCCAGGATACCGGCGAATCCTTCGACGATCTCGGCGAATCGATAAGGCTGGACTCCATAGTCGCCCTTCCCGAATCATTCGTGGAGGAGGGGAAGCTGAGCGTGAACCGGAAGGCCCTGGCAAACGCCCAGAAGCTGTTCCGCTCCCTCATGGAGCACAAGGGGCTCGATACGAGTCCGCTTCGCGCGCTTCTCCTCTCGCGAATCGATGAAGGCAGGATCAGGAACTCCGGCAAGGACCTCGGCATCGTCACGATAAACCTGAACAGTCTCAAGCCAAGAGAAATGTTCATCGAGGAGATGGAGGAGGGCTCGGTCATAGACTACCTCATGGCAAGCGCGGCATTCCCCGGCTTCGAGCAGCCCCGGATCGAAGGGGAGAAATATCTGGACGGCGGCATATTCGACAATATTCCTTACGCCATGGCCAGGCAACGGGGCTATCGAAGGATCATCATTTCGGATATCTCCGGGCTGGGGCGGAACAGAAAACCGGAAATCGAGGGCAGTCTCACGATCTACATCAAGAACTCCATACACATGGGAGGAGTGCTCGATTTCGACCAGGAATTCATGAGGGATTTCGAGCGGCTCGGCTACCTCGACACGATGAGGACCTTCGGACGCTACAAGGGCTACTCATATTTCATCCTGCCCGACGACGATGCGGAAGCTTCTTTCGCGGCAGGGATGCGCAAACCGTCCGCCGACGCGGGGAGCCAGGAAACCGCATTCGCGGATACTGTCGGGGAAAGCCCCGATACTTCCCCCAAGTTTCCCAAATACATGCTCCACGACAGGGACCTCCTCCTCAAATATCTCGAATGCGCAGCCCTGATTCTGGAGATTCCGCGGATCCGGGAATATAGCTATGAAGACCTGACCGC
>CAZRYP010000053.1:0-1775 GCA_964604295.1 uncultured Treponemataceae bacterium | reverse complement strand
AATCCCGGCACGAGGAGGAGGACAGGATAGCGGAGCTGGTCAAGGGCGGCGCCGAAATGCGCGCTGAAATCTCGGCCAGGCTCAAGGAAGCGATCGACAGCCGGAGTCTCGCGGGCAGTCCCTACTATTACTTCCGCCTGATCGACGAGTTCATGCCCAAGACCGCCGCGTCCATGCTCGGCAAGGCTCTCGTCGGTTTCTTTCCCGAACTGCCAGCCGGCCTTGAGTACCTTGGAAGATCGATGCCCGAGAAGGGCGGTATCCTGAGCTCAGACTGACATATACAGAGAGGAATATAGTCTCTGCCTGGCAATCCTGATTTTCCCGTATATTGCGGCCGCGGCAGGGTCGGGCATCAGTTCCCGCACCCGCGACCCGGCTTCAGTTGCGGCTGCGGCCGCCGCCTCGTCCGGGTTCCGATGCATGCCGAGCCGTACCGAGGCGGAAATCCAGGCACCCAAGGCCGTGGCCTCGAACTGGCCGGCGAGGCGAATCTTCCTTTCGTACATGTCGGCCTGCATGTGGTTGAAGAGTTCGAACTGGGTCAGGCCTCCCGAGACGTTCACGCGATCCACCTTCCCCGTCAGGTTTTCCAGGAGCTGGAGGTTTTCCGCCATCTCGGCAACAATGCCTTCAAGAACGGCGCGAACCATGTCGCCCCGGGTCGTGCCAAGGTCGAGATTGTGAAAAGTCCCCTTGGCGTTGGGATTGAAGTGGGGCGCAACGCTTCCCTTGAAGTGGGGCAGGAAGATGAGGCCATTCGCTCCCGGGGGCGAGGATTCGGCTTCGGCGTTCACATCTGAATAATCGCCGCATGCCGCAGGCGACCCGCTTGAATCGGCCGACCCGGCCATGCCGCCTGTCTCGCGCCGGCTCTGGTAGAAAGTCTCGGCGAACCACCGGTAGATGACGCCCGAGGCTGGAAGGCTGGCTTCCACCACGTAGGCGCCCGGCAGGGCTGAAGCGTTGCAGAAGACGCTCATCTCCGGATCGAAAATAGGGCGATCACTGTGGGCGAGGAGGTAGGAGCCCGTGCCGGTGTTGGCCACGATCCTGCCGGGCGCCGTGAGCCCGAGGCCGAGGGCGGCGCATTGCTGGTCCCCTCCCGCCGTCACCACGGGAAGGCCCGCCGCAAGCCCCGTGATGGCCGCCAGGCCGGGCAGGAGGCCGCCGGCCACGCTGCCCGGAGGAACCAAGTCGCAGAGCATCGAGCGTGGAACTCCGAAAAGCTCCATGAGCCCTGAATCCCAGTCGAGTTTTTCGAGATTGAGGAGATTGGTACGGCTTGCCAGGCTGTGGTCGGTGAGGAATTTTCCGGTCAGGAAGTGAAGGACGAAGTCATGGATTCCAGCCATCTTCCAGGTTTTCCCGAAGATTTCGGGCATCGCCTCCCTGAACCACTTGATCTTGACCGCGGACATGACAGGAGTGATCCTCATGCCGCAGACGGCATACACGGCGGCTGTATGGGCGGACAACTCCCTGCACATGGCTTCCGTCCGCAGATCCTGCCACATCAGGGCGGGATGGAGGGGAAGGCCTTCCCTGTCCACGGGAATCACTGAAGAACGCTGGGAGGTGAGGGAAATGCCTTCGACTTTCATGCCGCCCAGGCTGGCTGCCCGCGCGCATTCGGAGAGCACCTGTTCGAGGATCGATTTCCAGGTGCCTGCGGACTGCTCCACTCTTCCGTCCGGGTAGTAGACAGGCTGGTTGTCCCGCCTTGACATGGCTTCCTGCCTGCCAGTCTCGCTATACAGGATGGCTCGCATGCT
>CAZRYP010000052.1:0-11605 GCA_964604295.1 uncultured Treponemataceae bacterium | reverse complement strand
AGAGGGGCCTGCGCTGACGCCTGTCCAATGCCTGCCTGTTCCTGGTTTCGGGACCCTTGAAGAATTCCGAGTAGAACCAGATACGGATGAGGCTGTCGAAGAGCCTCGAGGTGAGCCACAGGCCGCCCAAGCCTCCCCCGCCCCTCCTGTCGCTCCTGTCCCTGCTTCCGCCGCCCTGCTGGATCGCGACCGAGGCAACCATGGCGAAAAGTGCCAGAGCAAGGAAAAGCACGAAATACCCCACGAGCATTCCCATGATCCAGACCTTGAATATGGCCTTGGAGACTTCGACCGCCGCCTTCTTCAGGCCGCGAAGCATGCGCTTCATGGAGGGGCCGAAGCCCCTGTAGCAGCTTTTCATGCCGTTCGGGAAGGAATAGAGGATTTCTCCATTATCGGTGACGCGGAGCCGGCCGCCGAACTCGTCGGCTACGGCAGGCAGTTCGGCTTCTATCTGGGGAAGGGGCAATCCCGTGAGCCCCGCGAGATCGGCCACCGTGGCTTCGCGCCCCGAGGACCTGAAGCCCCCGAGAAGCCTTTCCCTCACCCCTTCCCTGTCGTAATCGTATACTTTCCTGTTTTCTTCCCTTGCCACCGTTGTATCCTTTTGAACAAACAAAGAAACGTGAGCTACTTTCCGTTACAGAAGCCTGGACTTCCTCAGGGCCAGGGCGCGACCGTAGAGGGCCGTATACTCGCTGGCCGACTTTTCCCAGGAAAAAATCCTCGTCATGGCCTTGATCCGCATCATCTCGATGTGTTCCCTGCGATTGTACCAGGCCCACACGGCCCAGCCGACGGTATTGTAGAGAGCCCGAGGCGTGAGGTCGTCGAACATGAATCCCGTTCCCTCGCCGGTTTCCTGGACATAATTCTCCACCGTATCGGCGAGGCCGCCCGTGCGATGCACGATGGGGAGGGTTCCGTAGCGCAGCGAATACATTTGATTGAGGCCGCAGGGTTCGTACCTGCTCGGCATGAGGTAGAAGTCCGAGCCCGCTTCGACGAGATGGGCCAGGCCTTCGTCGTAGCCGATCCTGGCTTTGAAGCCGGGGAAGCGCGAGGAAAGGGCTTTCAGCTCATCCTCGCACCAGGCGTCGCCGGAACCGACCACGGCGAACTGGGCATTCATCGTGGCGCAGATCTCCTGGACGGCCCCGTAACCCTTTCCAAACATCTCGCCGATGCCCTTCTGCTCGGTAAGCCGCGCCACCATGCCTATGACCGGCGCCTTTTGATCCGCGGGAAGGCCGAATTTCTCCTGAAGCGCGCGCTTGCAGACGGCCTTCCCGGCCATGTCCGCGAGGGAATACCTCGCGGGGATGTAGCCATCCCTCTCGGGATTCCAGATATCGCCGTCCACCCCGTTGAGGATGCCGACGAGATCCCGGCTCCTGTGCCTGAGCAGTCCGTCCAGGCCGAAGCCATAGGCCGGGGTCTGGATTTCCCTGGCATAGGTGGGGGACACGGTGGTGAGGCAGTCGGCCGCGGTGATGCCGGCCTTGAGGAGGTTGAGGTCGTCGTGGAATTCGAAGCCGGATCCATGGAAGAGGGACCATTCCAGCCCGAAAGAGGGAAAATGGCTCTTGGAATATGCGCCCTGGTATCCGAGGTTGTGGATGGTGAGCACCGAGGCCGTTTTCGAGAATTCCCCCGCCCTCTCGACGGTCGAAAGATATACGGGCACGAGGGATGAAGGCCAGTCGTGGGCATGCATGATGTCCGGCGTCCACCCGAGCTTCCTGCAGAGCTGGAAAGCCGCTCGGGACAGGAGGGCGAAGCGCTCCGGATTGTCCGGGTACTCGCTCTGGCTGGACAGGCCGTACACGCCCGTCCTGCCGAAATACTCCTCGAAATCCATAAAATATACGGGCACTTCAGACGAAGGCAGGAAGGAGGAATATATGCTCGTCCAATGCTCTTCCCGGCCCATCGGCACGCCCATGGGGCCTTCGATCGCGACGAGATCCTCCCTGGGTATGAAATAGTAGCGCGGCATGAGGAGCCGCACATCATGCCCCAGCCTGGCCAAGGCTATGGCCAGCGCGCTCACCGCGTCGCCCAGGCCGCCCGATTTGGCGAAGGGAACAGCCTCGCTCGAAATCATCAGAATCTTCACCGCATGCCCTCCAGGAAAATCGTAATGCTTCGAGCCGTCTTGCGCCGCCGCCTGAATACCTCGGACATCACCGGAATATCCCGGGCAGCCGCCAAGGCAGCTCGATTATACAAATACTGGCCCCATACTGCAATGAGGAGTTCCGCCGGATTTCCCCCCGCGCCTCCCGAGCGAGTCCGTTTTCCTGAAGCAGGATCATGGACCCGAGGCGCTCCTCCAATGGAGGCAAAAATGAAAAGAATACTCTCGCGCATTATCCTGCTCATGCCGGCTTTTGTCCTCGTCCTGGCCTGCACGGGCTTCCAGCACAACAGGCTGGGCACACTCGCCCTGCGGGTTCGCCTCGACAACGGCCTGGAATTGGCAAGATCCCAGGCTCCTGCCGGAAGCGGGTCTGCCAAATCCATCACGCCGGTCGAGAGCTGGAATCCCACGCTCTGCCGGCTTTCGGGAACGGGACCCGGGGGAGCGACCTTCTCCCGGGAAATGGACAGGGGAGCCGGGATCGAAGAAAAACTGGTCCCGGGGGAATGGACCATCGCCATCCGCGCGATGACTTCCGGAGGCAAGGAGGTAGCTTCCGGGACTTCGACATGCTTCCTGCAGCCGGGAAGGGCGACCGATGTCACCGTAGTCCTGTACCCCCTCGAGGGAAGCGGCGATCTTTCAGTCACGATCACGACCAACCTCGCCCTCCCCCCGGGAGGCAGGCTGAGCGGAAACCTCGTTCATAGAGGCTTGCCGGGACATCCCGCGCCGGCGACTCCCACGGTCCTGCCCATAGAGGCTCCCATCACCCAGACAAGCCTTTCCTTCGAGGACATCCCCGCGGGCCACTACGCGCTGACGCTGAAGCTGATCGATTCCGACGGTATCGTCTCGGGCGGCTGCGCCGAAACCGTATTGGTGCTGGCGGGCTTTCTATCCGAAGGCACATGCAGGATCAATATCGGGGAACCGCTCGGGGGCTTTTTTACGGAAATCTATCCCGCCTTCCCCCTCGATCCTCCCGTTCTTTCCGTACAACACGTCGTTTCCTCAACCCACCCCCTGACCCCTCTCGCCATCCCGCGTTACCGTCCCGAAGCGGGTGAGGAGATGAAACGGACTTGGTACTTCAACGGAATGGAAGCGGGCGAGGCGCTGCGACTCGTCGGGGATAGGGGACTCCTGCCTGAGGAAGCCCTTGTCATCCCGCCGGATTCCTTTTACGTCCAGGTTTCCCGTATGCGCTTCGACATGGTCGAGGAATCGGTCTCCTCGCTTCGCGCGGGATCGGCCAGCGTCATCCTGGACTCGGTAAGCGGCAACGATTTCGAGAATTGCGGCTGGAGAGGCAGCTATGATTATGCCTCGGCCCTGTCCGCGGCCCTCCATGAGGATTCTACCCCATTCGGCCAAGGCTCTGGCGCCAGGTTTGCCGCCAAAGCCGTCGCCGCAGCCCCCAACGGACTCATCATCGTTTCGGGCCTGGACGAGGAGGGAGCGCTCCACGCCTTCGCGGCGGGATATGGAGCCGGCCTCGATCCGCCTCCCCCGTCGGGAGCCTCCGTGCTTCCCATAGACGCTTCCTGGGTCAGGCTGTGGCGCGACAGGATCAGGATAGGCTCCACCTACAGAAACGCCGACAGGCTGGCTGTCTCCGATGACGGGAGATATTTCGCCGCGGCTTCGTCCGCCTCGGACTGGCTCTTCGTCGGCAGCCTCGACGATCAGGGAAGACCGCTCGATGCATATTCCCTGACTTCGTCGGCCGGCGAAGCCCTGGCCGACATGAGAAACCTCAGGGCTCTCCGGTTTTCCCCCGAAGGAAACAGGCTCTACGCGGCCGCGAATGCCGCGGGCTCCGTCTTTGCCTTTGATATAAGCCAACAGGGGATATCCCTGGCTTCACGCCTAACCCTTTCGAGGCCCGAGGGCGCTTCGGGGCTTTCGCTGCAGGATCTGGAAGTGACGAAATCCGGAGCCATCATCGTCACCGCCGCGGATATTTCCCGGCTGTATTTCCTCAGGGATGAAGGCGGTCTGTCGGAGACGGGATTCATCCAGGGCGATTCGGGAGGCGCGGATCCCTGGAAACCCGGAGCTCTCGCCGTCTCCCCTGAGGGGGATGCGTTCCATGTACTCTGCGACGGCGCGAGGATCCTCTGCTACGAGCGCCGGGACGGCATTTCCCCCTATTCCCAGGCATCATCCTTCACGCTCACCGAGCCGACCGAAGGCGCCTTCCTCATGGATACCGGCTATCCCCTCTCAGGAGGGGCGGAAATGATCTTCGTCGCGGGAGGAGAAGAGGCCGGGTTCCTCGAGACGGGCGCCGGCAGGTCGATCGTGACTAGCCGCAGCATTTGCGCGGAATCGGATTCTCCGACCGGGCTTTCGACAGCCACGGGGCTCTGTTTTGCGAGGGGAGCGTTCATCCTCTCGGGCGGGAGCAGCGGACTCGTCTCCGTCTTCGGCGCCGATTGAGCGGGGGGCGACCGGGGAAAAAATCCTCCGGTCACTGGCGCTTAGCTCCTCATCCATTGTATCCTGACTCAACCAGGAGTTGGCGAATGTACATTCTTGATGAATTCACGCTTGTCGAGATGGTGGAAAAGAGCGCCGAACGCTATGACGGACTCCCCGCGCTTTCCATGCTGGGTGGGGAAAAGCTCAGCTACAGGGATGTAGGCTCGATGGCGGAGACTATGGCTGCCGCCCTTTCCTCCCAGGGCATACAGGAAGGCGACAGGGTCGCCCTCCTGGCCGAAAACTCTCCCCGGTGGGGGGTCGCCTATTTCGGGATACTGAAGGCGGGAGCCATCGTCGTTCCCATCCTCACCGATTTCACCGCCGAACAGATCAGGAACATCATCCTCCATTCAGGCGCCAGAGCCGTGATCTGTTCCGACAGGCTTTCCCAGAAACTCCAGTCCGCCGATCCCTCCCTCCTTCTTCTGGACATCAGGGACGGGTCCCGAAGGAGCCCTTCAGGCGGCCTGTCCATCGCCCCGAAGAAGACGCCCGCGGCAAGACTCGCGAAACCGAACCCCGACGATACGGCGATGATCGTCTACACCTCGGGTACGACCGGATTGTCCAAGGGAGTGATGCTCAGTCACCGCAACATCCTCTCCAACGCCATCGGGTGCCGTTCCATCATCGTGCTGCACCGGACGGACCGTTTGCTCTCCATCCTGCCCCTCGCCCATACCTATGAATTCACGATCGGGTTCATAATCCCTTTCCTGGCGGGATCCCACATCCACTACCTGGACAGACCTCCTTCGGCCACCGTCCTCCTTCCAGCCCTAAAGGCGATCCGCCCGACCATAATGCTCTCGGTTCCCCTCGTCATCGAGAAGATCTACCGTTCGAACATCAAGCCCACTCTCGAAGGCATGAAGCTCTATGCCAATCCCCTGGCTCGGCCCCTCCTCATCCGCTTCGCCGGCATAAAGCTCATGAAGACTTTCGGCGGCAAGATCAGGTTTTTCGGCGTCGGCGGAGCCCCTCTCGCCGCCGATGTGGAAGAGTTCCTCAAGAAAGCCCGCTTTCCCTATGCCATCGGCTACGGACTCACGGAATCCTCTCCCCTCCTCGCCGGTTGCCCTCCTTCCCGGACCTTCCTCCGTTCGACCGGACCGGCCCTCGATGGCGTGAGCCTAAGGATAGCCGACCCTCGTCAGGGTTCGGGCGAAGGGGAGATCCAGGCCAGAGGCGACAATATTTTCAAGGGCTACTACAAGGATCCCGAACGGACGAAAGAAACCTTCACCGAGGACGGCTGGTTCAAGACGGGGGATCTGGGATTCGTGGACGGACAGGGAAGAGTTTTCGTGCGCGGGCGCATCAAGACGATGATACTCGGAGCCTCAGGGGAGAATATTTACCCGGAAGAGATCGAAGCGGTCCTGAACCAGTCGCCCTACGTGGCTGAATCCCTGGTGGTGGAAGGCGATTCCGGCCTCACGGCCTTCGTCTATCTGAAAAGCGAAGTCCTGGAAAGCCTCGAAGCCAGGATTCATGACGGGCTGGACGCGGCCGGAAACCTCTCTTCCCGCATGGGAAACGCCCTAGCCCAGGCGGAAAAATCCGTAGCCCATTCCATCGGACAGGCATGGGACGATGCCGAGAGGACGGGCGGAAAGCTGCTCGAAGCGATCAGGAAGGAAGCGAACGAGAAGCTCAGCGCCTTCTCCCGCATTAGGACGATTCAGCTCCATGACGGACCCTTCGAGAAGACGCCAACGCAGAAAATCAAGCGCTTCCTCTACTCGAAAAACGGGGAAATCCAGCCGAAGAACTGATCAGCCGCTCTCCCCCTGCCCGCGTTTCATGGCCTTCCGGTTGACGATCCCGAAGAACAGGGCTATCGCCGCGAGGGAGGCCAGCTTCAGGGAAAAACTCCAGCCCGCGCGCAGAACAAGCGAACTCAGGGATACCAGGGCCAGCAGAAGGGTGATGCCGTAGATGATCAGGAGGACCATGGCCGTGCTCTTCACTTTTTCCAGCAGGATGTGGTGGAGATGATTCTTGTCCGGCGTGAAGAAGGACACATGGGCCTTCGTACGCCTGTACATCGCGGCGAAAGTGTCGAATATCGGTACCGCCAGAATTGTGGAGGCCGAAAGTATACCGATCTGCGCCCCCTCGCTTCCCTGGCCCAGGAGGGGAAGGAGGGCAAGGGAAAAGCCCAGGAAGAGGCTTCCAGAATCGCCCATGAATATCTTGGCGGGCGGAAGGTTGAAGATGAGGAAGCCGGCCACGGCTCCCGCGATGGCGAGGCAGATCTCGGCCGCCATGGAGGACCCCTGGACCCAGAAGAAGATGCCGAAGGCGAGTGAGGCTATGAAGCAGATCCCGCCGGCCAAGCCGTCCAGCCCGTCTATGAGATTCATGGCGTTGGTGATGCCGATGATCCAGACGAGGGTGATGGGATAGGAGAATATTCCAAGCTCGAGGACGCCGTTCCCCCAGGGCACCATGATCACCCTGAAACGGAAACCGAAGGCGATGACGGCCAGGGCCGCGATCGTCTGGATGAAGAACTTCAGGCGTGCCCTTAAGTCGACCAGGTCGTCGACGAGTCCCAGCGTGAACATGATCATTCCCGAGATGATGATGGGCCAGATCCTGTTGTGGTCGATAAAATCATCGGCGAGGGGTTCCTGGAGAAGGATGAGGACCATGATGGTCGCGAGGGAAGCAGCGGCGATGCCTACGCCTCCGAGCCTGGGGATGTTGCCGTTGTGTATCTTCCTTTCGTTGACGGAGTCGTAGAGTCCCTGATAGTGGGCGTAATGAAGTATCGCCGGGACCATCGCCGACGCGAACGCGCAGGAGAGCAGCACGGATATAAGCGGCACAAAACCTCCCTCACTTTTTTAGACTGTACTGATTCAATCACAGTGCATGGGCAAAGTAAAGCGGGACCGGCGGGAGCCTGAGGCTCTCGCCGGTCCCGTGAACCCGAAGGCTCCGTCTCCCTACTTCCGGGAATTTATCCTCTGTAGCAGAGCACTGGACACCTGGCCGCGGCGACCTCATCCAGGCGGCCTACGGGAGTTGTCGAAGGGGCCTGATGGAGGAGCTCGGGCTTCGTTCTCGCTTCCTCGGCTATGGCGAGCATGGCGTCGGCGAAAGCGTCCAGGTTGCGCTTGCTCTCGGTCTCCGTCGGTTCGATCATCAGGGCTTCAGGCACGATGAGGGGGAAGTATATGGTGGGAGGATGGAAGCCATAGTCGATGAGGCGCTTGGCGATATCCAGCGTATGGATGCCAGGCGCGATGTCCCCCATGGCCACGAACTCATGCATGCATCCGCGTGTATACTTCAGCTTGTATGATTTTTCAATACGCGCCCTCAGGTAATTGGCGTTGAGAACGGAATTTTCCGCGATTTTCCTGAGTCCCTCGGCGCCCTGCATCCTTATGTAGGCATAGGCGCGCACGAGGACGCCGAAATTGCCGTAGAAAGCCTTGACCCTGCCTATGCTCTTCTCCGGCATGGCGAGGCGATATTTCCCACCTTTTCTCGCGACGATCGGGCCGGGAAGGAATGGCGCCAGCTCCTTGACCGCCGCGACCATGCCCGCCCCGGGACCGCCTCCTCCGTGGGGCGTCGAGAAGGTTTTGTGAAGATTGAAATGCATGACATCGATCCCGCTCTTGCCCGGCTTGAAGACCCCCGTCAGGGCATTCATGTTCGCGCCGTCGCCGTAGACGAGACCGCCGGCCTCATGCACCATCCTCGCGATCCTGGCTATGTTTTTCTCGAAAAGGCCGAGCGTGTTGGGATTGGTGATCATGATGCCGGCCACGCTGTCGTCCAGTGCCGCGGCGAGCGCCTTCATGTCTATGTTGCCGTCCGGACCCGAGGGTACGGTCTGGGTGGTGAATCCGGCCATCGTGCAGGACGCGGGATTCGTGCCGTGAGCCGAATCGGGGATGAGCATCTTGGTCCTGCTTCCCTGCCCCCTGGCCCTGAGGCAATCCCTGATCATGAGGACGCCGGCGAATTCCCCGTGGGCTCCGGCCGCGGGCTGGAGGGATACCGCCGCGAAGCCGCCTATCTCGGCCAGGCTCGTCTGAAGTCTGTGGATGAGCTCCAGCGATCCCTGGGTGTGGGCGTCGCCCGCGAGGGGATGGGCATTGCGCCATCCTCCCATGGCCGCAGCCGTCTCGTTGGCCTTGGGGTTGTACTTCATCGTGCAGGAGCCGAGAGGATAGAAATGCGTATCGATGGAGTAGTTTTTCTGTGAGAGTCTCGTGAAGTGACGCACGACCGTCAGCTCGTCCAGCTCAGGGAGGGCCAATGATTCGCGGGCGAGGCCGTCGGGAAGAGGAGCGGAGGGTACGTCGGAACGGGGCAGGGCACAGCCGACCAGCCCCGGACTAGTCAGTTCGAATACGAGGGGTTCCTGGACAAGATTCATGCCGAAACCTCCTTGAGCGCGGCGACAAGCCTGTCGATTTCCGACTTCGCGTTCATCTCCGTCACGCATACGAGCAGCTCGTTCGGGCGCGATCCGTCATAGCGGGAAATAGGGAAGCCCGGCACGATGCGGCGCTTCGATAGAGCCTCATAGATCCCGGCGGCGGGTACGGGCGTGGAAATGAGGAATTCCTTGAAAAAACTTTTCGTCACGACCTGGAAGCCCGGGATTTCGCCTATTCGCGCCGCGGCATAGTGAGCCTTGTCGTGGCAGAGCGAGGCTATGGTCCTCAAGCCCTTCGCGCCCATCGCGGCCATGTATATGCAGGATTGGAGCATGACGAGACCCTGGTTCGAGCAGATGTTGGATACCGCCTTCTCCCGCCTGATATGCTGTTCCCTGGCAGTCAAAGTCAGTACGAATCCCCTGCGGCCCTCGTGGTCCCTGGCTTCGCCGACGATCCTGCCCGGCATCTTGCGCATGAGCTTTTCCGTCGCGCCCATCATGCCGAGATAGGGACCGCCGTAGTTCATCGGATTGCCGAGGCTCTGGCCTTCGGCGACGACGATGTCGGCGCCCTGCGAGCCCGGGCTTTTGAGCAGCGAGCACATGATCGGATCGGCCTGCACGATGAATAGGGCGCCTGCCGCATGGGCTTTCGCCGCCGCCGTCCCGAGGGGGTATATCTCCCCGGTAAAATCCGGGTATCCGGCGACCAGGCAGGCGCTCATCCCGTCCACGGGCGCCGTTTCCGGGGCCCCGGCGTATTCGACGATCTCCACATCGAAGGAGGAGAGGTAGGTCTTCACCACCTCCTTGTACTCGGGATGGAGCCGGGAGGGAAGAAGGACGCGCTTTCGCGCCTCGTCGATCTTCCAGGCCATGAGGACGGCTTCGGCCAGGGCCGTGGCCACGTCGTAGTGCGAGGCGTTGACCACAGCCATGCCCAGGAGCTCGGCGGCCATGCTCTGGTATTCGAATATCGCCTGCAGGGTGCCCTGGGAAACCTCGGGCTGGTAGGGGGTATAGGCCGTGAGGAATTCTCCCCGGGAAGCCAAGGCTGGCACTAGCGACGGGATGTAGTGATTGTAGGCTCCGGCGCCGAGGAACCAGGCCGATTGCCCCGAACCGAGGTTCTTCGCCGACATGGTTTCGATTTCCCTCAGCATTTCCATCTCGGAAATGCCCTGGGGAAGCTTCAGCGGGGGGAATCTGCGGCTGGCGGGAATATCGGCGAAGAGGGCTTCGACGCTCTTCTTGCCTATCGCTTCCAGCATCGCCCCCCGATCCGCCTCTGTAGTGGGGATGAACGGCACGGGCTCATGCCTCCCCTATGGCTTTCGCGTAATCGGACGCGCTCATCAGGGCATCCATTCCCGCGAGATCCGCGGGCTGCACCTTGATCATCCAGCCGCCGCCGTAGGGCTCCTTGTTGATGAGGGCGGGATCGGTCTGGAGCGCTTCGTTCACCGCGGCGATCGTTCCTGAAACGGGCATATACAGGTCGCTCGCGGCTTTCACAGATTCGACCGTCCCGAAAGTCTGCCCCTTGGCCAGGACCTTGCCCGAGGCGGGCAGCTCGATGAAGACGATATCGCCCAGTTCGGCCTGGGCATGGTCGGAGATGCCCACGATGACGGCACCGCCTTCAAGTCTGGCGTATTCGTGGGATTCGGCATACCTCGCTTTTGCATCGATACTCATGGTTCCACTCCTTGTCTTTACGGTTTTCGCGTTGCGTGCGTGTATGCGGGCGCTTGGGTGAAGGCTTTGCGTGGAGGGCGTGATTTCGTGCCCGCTGGGGCAGGTCCTCTTCGGAGCCAAGCCTACCTGGCCGCGAGTCAAAGTATAGCATCCCCCGCCGATATCCGCAACGAAGGGGAACCGATGGAATGGGATCAGAAACTATTGCGCGAGAGGGGCTTGCCTATGAAGACTCCCTCCCCTCCAAGATAGTCCTTCTGCTTTCCCTCCACAAGAATCTGCACATCCTGAACCGAGGGAAAGGATGTGGCTGTATAGACCACCTGCTTCAGCTGGGCCGAATATCCTTCGATGCCGTAGTGGTTATACATGAAGGCGTCGCTCAGATCGATGATGGCGGTGCTTCCCCTCACCGTGATTCCGAGAAGCCGCGTCCCCCTCGGGATGAGGGACACGAGTCCGCTGCGTATTTCGCCCTCGCTGGGTCCTGCGATGAGGGCATTGACCGCGTCGGTGAGGGGAGAATCGCTTACCGCTATGCTTCGCTTGACCTCTCGGCGGGAGATCACGCCGTCATCCTCTATCCTGACGAAGAAAAGGCTGGCCTGGCGAGCCTGGACCGCGGAGTTCGCCGCGGCCGCGGGAGGCGGCGCCGTCTGGAGTGAAACAGGCGTGGACCCCGCGCCGGGCGCGGCCTGAGGTTGGGACCTGGACGGGGGGAGGGTTGTCGCGGGAATGGTCGTCACAGGAAGTGAAGGCGCCGGAGCGGGCGCGGGGACGATCGCGGTCGCAGTGGTGGTAGTGGTCGTGGTCGTGGTCGCCCTCGCCTTGACGAGATCGAGAAAATCCGTTTTTTCGAGGGT
>CAZRYP010000051.1:1671-11727 GCA_964604295.1 uncultured Treponemataceae bacterium | reverse complement strand
AGATAAGGCCCTTGTGGGTGTTGACGCCGCCCGTCGCGGCGAGCATGTCGCGCTCCGCGGCCTTGCCCGCTTCGCGGAGAAGAGGAAGAAGCCCGGAGAGTTCGCCCCGGTGCCGGACGCCGAGCCGGGCGAATTCGGAAAACCAGGGGCCGAGGGCGGCGGCGCTCGCGAGGAAGGTGAAGTAGTCCATGTCGCGGTGGGCTCCCCTGGAATGGGGATCGACAAGGCCGGGCTTGGGCGCCGCCGCCGCTTCGTACAGCGTCGCGGTCAGGGCGAGCCTGCCGATGCGCGAAGCTACTTCGTCAAAATCCGGTATCAGGCAAGGCACAAAGCGACCCGCGATTTCCCCGACCCGGGCAGCGAGGATAGCCTCCTCGTGGCGCTTCCCGGCCGAACAGACGATAGCCTCTTCCCCGCACACGAGACAGGGGCGGGGAGGCAATCCCAGCTCCTGCCTGCCGAAAGGCCTGCCCTTCGCGTCCATAACGTCCAGGTCGGCCAGCTCCCCCCAGGGGTGCCCCGTTTCGACTCCGATGGCGATTCTTTTAAGCTCGGATTCCGTGACGGCCGCGGCGAGGTAGCCCTCGGGGCCGTCGTCGCCCGTCGAAAATTCCTCGTAGAGCAGGGGGAAGCCCCTGCCGGCGACCTCGTCGGCCAGGAAGGCAAACAGCCTCCTCGCAAGCTCCGTGTATCGCCCCGAAGTCCGCAGGAAGGCGGGCATTCGCAGGGTCAGCACGGCCAGGGAAGCCGGTTCGCCATCATGCCGAGCGGCGAGCCTCCGCGCGAGGGCGAGCTTCTTCTCCCAGCGATTCTCCCTCGCCGCGAGGACGGGATCGGTCATGCGGGCGGCGCGGCCGGTGCGGTTTGGGCAGCCGGAGCGCTCCGTGCGGCGCGGCCTATGGCGGTTTCGAGCCTGGCGCGCAGGGTGCACTCGAGGGCGCCCCTGTCCTGCACGTGCACGGCGGCGCCTTTCAGCCCCGAGGCGGTGACGACTTCTTCGGTCACGCTCCTTATCCTCTTCCCGAACTGCTTGATCACGATGCTCTCGATTTTGTATTCGACGCCCGGGCCCGCGGCCGGAGACACGGTCACGAGGACATCGCTCGATTCGAGGGACCCCGCCGTTGCCGCTTTTATGGCTTCCATGTTCCGCTCCTCTTCTTCTTATTTATGTGACGCCCGCTCAGTGCCGGGAATCGCTGTATCGTATCCGCTCGATGACGGGAACCGCCTCCGGGGAGTTGAGCCAGGACCAGGTCGTTCCGGGAACGATCTCCCTGACCGCGGCCATTTCGCCGCTTTTTATCAGAGCCCTGACGACCGACGCGCTTACCGGCGATCCGCCCTTTTCGAAGCGCGGCATTTCGTGCACTCGCAGAGCCGGTCCATCCCCTTCGGTGCCGGCCAGGATTTCCTTCATCATCCTGTTGTATGCGGAGGTAGTGGCGCAATAGGGCTCCGAGCCCACGAAGCGGTCCGCGACCTTGAGCGCCGGCGCTATGTATCGCCTGAAAAGGAGGAGATCCAGGGCGGCGTGTAGCTCGACGGCCGGGTCGTGCCCTCCCTCCTTCCTCTCGCCCGGCCTTATGAAGTAGGTCGGGAAGGTGGCCGAGGAGATGACATAGGGGCCTCCCGCCAGGACGGTGACATTGGGCAGGTCGGCCGTGCCCTTCCTTACAAGATCCAGCCTGACCTTGAAGGGAAAGAGCGAGCGGTCCTCCTCGACGACGAGGACATAGAGCCAGGGCGCCCTGGAGGAGGCGTATTCGATGAGGCTCCTGTGGCCGAGGGTGAAGGGATTGCAGTTGACGACGACGGCGCCGGCGTTTCCAGGCTTGTCCGCGGCGAGGGCCTTCAGGCCTTTAAGCCAGAGAGCCAGGCCGCGGGAACCCCATTCCAGCAGGGCGACACCCTGGCCTCCCCCGAAGGAGGTGGTGGAGGCTATCGGGGAAAAGCCCAGCGCCTCGAAGCGCCCGGCCTCACGGGCCGAGGTGAAGAGGAAGAGCTGCTCATGCCCGCGTTCCAGGGCATGCCTGATGAGGGCCGAGACTATGGCCGCGGCCGCGCCCTCCCCTTCCATGCCGTCGGCGACGGCAATTCCCTGCAGGACAGGGCCGACGAGGGTGCCCGTGGCGATGAAGGCGTCGTTCTCGAAAAGTCCCAGGACGAGGTCGGCCCCCTCCGGCAGGGAGAGTCCGCGGGATTCGATGAGGCGCTTCCGCGCCGCGAGCTCGGACCGGCTCGTGAGGACCCTCTCTTCCCAGCCGAATGATGCTCCGCCCATGATTCCCTCCCTTGCTTCAGCGGCCCGCGAGCTCGCGGCGCGCGGCGTTGAGGGCCCCGCCCGCGAGGAGGATGTCGACCTGCCGCCCCGAAAGCCCATGCCTGGCCGTGAAGACTGTGCCCCTGGTCTCGTTCCTGACCTCGAAGCCGTCCTTCGCCAGCCCTTCCGCGACATCCGCGATGGAAAGCCTGTCGCCCGCCGACACCGTGGCCCAATCCCCGGCTTTTTCGAATATCAGCGGCAGGATGCCCGCGTTGACGAGGTTCTGCCTGTGGATGCGGGCATAGGATTTCACGATGACGGCGCGGACCCCAAGGAACCGGGGGGAGAGGGCGGCGTGCTCCCTGCTCGATCCCTGGCCGTAGTTCTCCCCGCCCACGACGATGCCGCCGCCGGCAGCGCGAGCCCTGGCGGGAAAGGCAGGATCGACGGCGGAAAAGCAGTATTCGGAAATGGCGGGAAGATTGGAGCGCAGGGACATGATCCTGGACCCCGCGGGCAGGATGTGGTCGATGTTGTCGCCCATGACGAGGAGGACTTCGCCCTCGATCTTCCCGGCAAGGGGGGCGAAATCGGGCAGGGGGGCGATATTGGGTCCGCGGCGGACATCCACCCTCGCGCCCGAGGCGCCGGGGAAGATGAACATCGAGTCGTCGGCCTCGAAGCGCTCAGGCGCGGCGACGGGAGCTGTCCCCGAAAATTCCCGGGGGTCGGTGATGACGCCGCGGACGGCCGACGCCGCCGCCGTCTCGGCGCTCACCAGGTACACCTGCCCCGACTTCGTTCCCGAGCGCCCCTCGAAATTGCGGTTGGACGTGCGCAGCGAAACCCCGTCCGTCCGCGGCGCCTGGCCTATCCCTATGCAGGGTCCGCAGGCGCACTCGAGGATCCTCGCCCCCGCTCCCACCAAGTCGGCCAGGATTCCGTCCCGCGTGATCATGAGGAAGGTCTGGCGCGAGCCCGGACCGACCACGAGGCTGGTCCTGCCGTCGACATGGCGCCCCTTCAGTATGGACGCGCTCACCGCCAGATCATAATAGGAAGAATTCGTGCAGCTTCCGATGAAGCACTGGTCCACGGGCTTCCCCGCCACCTCGCGTACGGGCACCACGCGGTCGGGCATGTGGGGCAGGGCGATGAGGGGTTCCAGCGCGGAGAGGTCCACGACGAGTTCCTCGTCGTAGACCGCGCCCGGATCGGCGGAGAGAGGCACATAGTCTTCGCCTCGCCCCTGGGCCTCGAGAAAGCGCCTCGTCACCTCGTCGCTCGGGAACACCGAGGTGGTAGCTCCCAGTTCGGCCCCCATGTTCGTGATGGTTCCCCGCTGGGGAACGGACAGGGTCGCGACGCCCTCGCCCGAATATTCGAGGATCTTTCCCACCCCGCCCTTGACCGTGAGCTTCCGCAGCACTTCCAGGACGACATCCTTGGCGCTCACCATCGGCCGCAGCCTTCCGCGAAGCTCCACGCGTAGCACCTTGGGCTCGGGGAAGGAAAAGGGAAAGCCCGCCATCGCCAGGGCCACGTCGAGTCCACCGGCCCCGATGGCCAGCATACCGAGAGCACCCGCCGTCGGCGTGTGGCTGTCCGATCCGAGGAGGGTCTTGCCCGGCACCCCGAAGCGCTCGAGATGGACCTGGTGGCATATCCCGTTGCCCGGTCTGGAAAAGATGATGCCGTATTGGGCCGCTATATCCTGAAGGAAGTTGTGGTCGTCCGCGTTCTCGAATCCCACCTGGAGGACATTGTGGTCGACATAGCTGACCGAACGCTCCGTCTTGACCCTGTCGATGCCGAGGGCTTCGAACTGGAGGTAAGCCATGGTGCCCGTCGTATCCTGGGTCAGCGTCTGGTCTATCCTGACAAGGGCCTCCCCCCTGCCGGCCGCGCCGTCGGCCGACTTCACCCTGTGACTCTCGATCAATTTCCGGACGATATTCCTTCCCGCCACGATTTCCTCCTCAGATCCGACCGATTTGCACTTTACAGATCGGCGACTCGGGTCTATTATACACCTTGTATACGGAATACGGAATACGGAATCCAGAATATTTTCAGCAAAACTTTCCTTCCTTTCCGGGAGGGGACTTATGGAGGCCTTCCGTGGGCTTTTTAAAACAGGTACCCGATCTCCGCGCCCAACCCATGCGGGAAGTGATCTACGAACATCTGAGAAAGGCCATCGTGTATGGCGAGCTCAAAGCCGATACCACCTTCACCGACCAGGAAATAGCCGACGAATTCAGCGTGAGCAGGACGCCCGCCAGGGAAGCCTTGCAGAAGCTGGAAAGCAACGGCTACATCGAACGCGTCCCCATGAAGGGCAACAGGGTCCTCGGAATTTCCCCCTACGAGCTGGCCCATTCCTTCACCATCCGCAAGGCCCTCGAAACCCTGGCCGTCAAGTATTCCGCCCTGCGCATCACCGACGCGGAACTCTCGGAGATGTCCAGGATCCTCGACCAGCTCGATCATATACGCGACACTCTTTCGGGGGAGAAGCTCCTTGAATCCCTCTTTCCCCTCATCAAGAGCTTCAACGAAATAGCCTTCGAAGCATGCAAATCGGCGAGAATCCTCGAGAGCGTGTGGGCCCAGAGGGAAATATTCGACCGTTACCGCGTCATGCGCCTCGTCCTGCCCAACCGCGTCGACAGGAGCATCCAGCGCAGGCGCGACCTCTACAACGCCTTCCTCGCCCACGACCCCGAAAGGGCGAGCGCCATCTGGGCCGAGCACCTCGACGAGTCCTTCGTCATCTGGAAGGAACATTCGGGCTTCGCGGAACAACTCAAGGATTTCGTCTTCTTTTAGGCATTCCCTGCGCGGGCCCAAAGCCCCGCGGATGGACGCATATATTTTTCAAGGAGGAGACTGCAATGAAGAAACTGTCTTCGCTCATTCTCATCATCGCTCTGGTAGGCATGGTTACGACCGTGGCCGCCGCCCCGAGCTGGAAGCCCACCAAGACCATCGAGATCGTAGCCCCCGCCAATCCGGGCGGCGGCTGGGACATGCTGGCGCGCGTCGTCCAGAAATCCCTCATCGACGAGAAGCTCATCGAGAAGAACGTCATCGTCGTCAATAAGCCGGGCGGCGGCGGCTCCGTCGGCTGGACCTACCTGAAGGGAAAGAAGGGACAGGGCGAATACCTCGCCGCCACCTCGACCCTCATCATGCTCAACCAGCTCCTCGGAACCTCGGAACTCACCTACAAGGACTTCTCCCCCATAGCCATGCTCCAGGCCGAGTGGATTTCCGTCACCGTGGCCGCCGATTCCCCCTACAAGGACATCAAGGGACTCATGGAAGCGCTGAAGGCCAATCCCGCATCGATACCGGTCGGTGTCGGCCCCTCCCTCGGCAACAACGACCACCTCGTCTTCCTCCAGCTGGCCAAGGCCTACGGAATCGAGCCCTCCAAGGTAAAGTTCATCGTCTATCCCGGCGCCGGCGGCGAAATCGTTCCCGCCCTCCTCGGCGGCCACATCAAAGCCACGGTGATCGGACTGGCTGAAGTGCTCGAGCAGCACAAGGCCGGCAAGATGCGCGTTCTCGGCACCAGCGCCGACAAGGAACTCGAATTCCTTCCCGGCGTCAAACCCTTCGTCCAGCAGGGCACCGACCTCGTGTTCCCGCACTGGAGAGGCCTCATCGCCGCGCCCGGCCTTTCCGCCGAGCAGATCGCCTACTGGGATGGCGTTTTCTCCAAGATGGTCCAGACCAAGACCTGGAAAGAGCAGATCGCCAACCTCGGCTGGTCCAATTTCTACCAGGACTCCGCCACCCACACCAAGTATCTGGCCGATCAGACCAAGATATTCGACGAACTCCTCACCACGGTCGGCCTGAAGAAATAAGGCCGCTTCAACGTCATGCCCGGAAGGGAGGCGCGATACCGCGCCTCCCTTCCGTTCGTGAGAAACCCTTTTCGGCGCGTACGCAGGAGGTGCTAACGTGACCATGAATCTTATCACCGGGATCATCGCCATCGCCCTCGGAGGCATCTACCTCCTCACCGCGATGCTGCTCCCGGAAATGCGGATGGGCGACAGGCTCGGACCCAAGCTCTTCCCCTCCATCGTGGGAATCCTCGCGATCGTCGCGGGAATAATCCTTGCCCTCGAGGAAAGGAACCCGGAGAAGAGATCAAAGAAAGCCGATTTCGGCTTCATCAAGCACAAGGAAGTATGGATCAAGATTCTCCTCACCACGGCAGTCGGCATAGCCTACGGCCTCCTGATGGATCCGCTCGGGTTCCTGGTGCCCACGACCCTCTTCATGCTGTTCATCTCGACCCTCATCAACAAGGGCAGGCTGATCCAGAACCTCATACTCGCCATCGCCTTTTCGGTGATCACCTATGGCGTATTCGCCGTGGCGCTCAAGCTGAGCCTTCCCCGCGGCTTCATAGAGCAGTTGCTGCCCTTCTAAAAGGAGATTGATCCAATGCAAGAGATATTCAGCAATCTGGGACTCGGCTTCCAGACCGCGATGACCTGGACCAATATCCTCTGGGTTTTCATCGGCGGATCCCTGGGCACCATCATCGGAATGCTTCCGGGCTTAGGGCCGGCAACCGGCGTGGCGGTCCTCATACCCATCACCTTCGGCATGAACCCGGCGACGGCCCTCATCACGATGTGCGCCGTCTACTATGGAGCCATGTTCGGCGGATCGCGCGCCTCCATCATGATCAACGTCCCCGGCGACGCTTCGGCGATCGTCTCCTGCTTCGACGGTTACCCGATGACGAAACAGGGCAGGGCGGGAGCGGCCCTCGCCATCTCGGCCATCGCTTCTTTTATCGGCGGCATGATCGGCATGGTTTTCCTCGTCTTCCTCACCCAGCCCATAGCCTCCGCGGCCCTCAAGTTCGGTCCGGCGGAGATGTTCTCCCTCCTCCTCTTCGCCCTGGTGGCCACCATCACCCTCTCGGAGGGCAACCTCCTCAAGGGACTGATCGCCATCGCCTTCGGCCTCATGCTGGCGACAGTCGGCATCGATGGGATGACGGGCATCATCCGCTTCACCTACGGCATCGAGAGCCTGAACGACGGCATCGACTTCCTCGTCATCATCATAGGAGTCTACGCGGTCTGCGAGGTATACAAGAATTTCAAGGACATCAACGCCGTCTACAAGTTCGACTCCAAGTCCATCGGCAAGGTATGGATCACCAAGGACGACTGGAAGCGAAGCTGGAAACCCATGCTCCGCAACTCCCCCCTGGGCTTCATCATCGGCGTCCTTCCCGGCATGGGCGGTTCCATCGCCACCTTCATGTCCTACGCCCTGGAGAAGAACCTGAGCAAGCATCCCGAGGAATTCGGCAAGGGAGCCATCGAAGGGCTCGCCGCCCCCGAAGCCTCGAACAACGCCTGTTCCTGCGGCGCCATGGTTCCCCTCCTCACTCTCGGCATCCCCGGCTCGGGCACGACAGCCGTCATGCTCGGCGCCCTGATGATGCTCGGCGTCAGGCCAGGCCCGACCCTGTTCACCGATCACCCCGAAATAGCCTGGGGCGTCATCGCCTCGATGCTGATCGGCAACATCATACTGATCATCATCAACCTGCCGCTGGCCATTCCCCTCGTCCAGATCCTCAGGGTGCCCACGCGCATCATGCTTCCCATCATCATGGGCCTGGCCCTCATCGGCACCTTCTTCCTGAACTACAGTTCCTTCGACTTCGTCATCGTGATGATAGCCGGAATCATCGGCTATATGTTCTCCAAGCTGGAAATCCCCCTTCCTCCCCTCGTTCTCGCCCTCATTCTGGGCGGGGGTTTCGAGCAGAATCTCAGGAACTCCATGGTTCTCTCCGACGGCAACATCTCTATCTTCTTCCAGAAGCCCATCTCGGTGGTCTTCCTCGCCCTCGCCGCCGGAACCCTCATCTACGCCCTCTTGAGAAGGAAGAAGCAGGCAGCATGAACACTCTACGCGGAAAGGACCGCCCCCGGCGGTCCCTGCTCTACATCCCGGGCAACAACCCCGGGATGCTGCAGAACTGTTCCATCTATGGCTCGGACGGAGTCCTCCTCGACCTGGAGGACTCCATCTCCATTTCAGAAAAGGATTCGGCCCGAAAACTGGTGAGGCACGCGCTCATGGCGCTCGACTTCGGCTCCGTGGAGCGCATCGTCAGGATCAACGGCAGGGATACGCCCTATTTCGAAGCCGACCTGGCCGATATCATCCCCGCCGCCCCCGACGCCATCAGGCTCCCCAAGGTGGATTCGGCCGAAGACGTGATCGAGACGGACAGGATCATCTCGAGGATAGAAGCCGAGCACGGACTCGCCCCGGGCTCCGTGGGCATACAGGCCATGCTCGAGACGGCGCGCGCCATAGTCAACGTGAATTCCATCGCGGCGGCCTCCCCGAGGCTCGTCGGCCTCACCCTGGGCGGGCAGGACCTCGCGGCCGACCTCGGCATAAAGGCCACGAAGCTGGGCCTCGAGCTGCTCTTCGCCAGGAGCGCCGTGGTCATCGCGGCCAAGGCTTTCGGGCTCCAGGCCTTCGACACCGTCTACACCGACGTGGCCGACCTCGAGGGCCTGGCCGAGGCCGCGGCCATCTCCGTCTCCCTCGGCTTCAGCGGCAAGGCGGCCATCCACCCCTCCCAGATATCCGTGATCCACGCCGCCTTCACGCCGGAGGAGAAGGAAGTCGCCAAGGCGGCCAAGATCGTCGCGGCGGCGAAGGATGCCGAAGCGCGCGGGCTGGGCGTCATCGCCGTGGACGGCAAGATGGTCGACGCTCCCGTCGTGGCCCAGGCGGCGCGAATCCTCGAACTGGCCTCCCTCGCCGGCATGGAGGTTCCCCAACCATGAACTTCGACTGTGTGAAAAATTCGCTCGGGCGCCTCGTGCCGCGCCAAGTTCCAGGCCTCGGAGAGCTCGCGCCCTACGCGGGCGCCTACTCGAGGCTGGACGGTTCCTATGTGTGGACGCCTTCGGCCCACCAGCACAGGGTTCCCGCCCCCAGCACCGACAAGGTGGCCGCCGGCCTCAGGCAGGCGATAGAACGCTCCGGCCTCCAAAACGGCATGACCATCTCCTTCCATCACCACTTGCGCAACGGCGACGCCGTGGTCGGCATAGTCCTCGACGAACTGGAGAGGATGGGCTTCCGCGACCTCACCCTCGCCCCGAGCTCCCTGGGCGATTCCCACGACTGCGTCGCCGTCGCGATACGGAAGGGCCTCGTCACCAGGCTCAACACCTCGGGCGTCCGGGGCGAAGTGGGCAAGGCCATCACCAACGGCTTGCTCGCGGCGCCCGCGGTCATCCGGAGCCATGGGGGAAGGGCCCGCGCCATAGAGGAGGGCAGTCTCCGCATCGATGTGGCCTTCCTGGCGGCCCCCGCCTGCGACCGTCTCGGCAACATGACAGGCTCGGCCGGCAAGACCGCCTGCGGTTCCATGGGCTACGCCATCCATGACGCCAGATACGCTGGCCACGTGATCGCGGTGACGGACAACCTCGTCCCCTACCCGCTCTCCCCGCGCATTTCGATTCCCCAGTACCTGGTGGACCAGGTCGTCCTGGTCGACTCGATAGGCGATCCCTCGAAGATCGCCACGGGCGCCACCCGAATCACCCGCGATCCGGTCCAGCTCCGCATCGCCGAGCTGGCCTTCAAGCTCATCCGCTCCTCCGGCTACATAAGGCAGGACTGTTCCTTCCAGACCGGCGGGGGCGGCCCCAGCCTCGCCGTGGCGCGCTTCGTCAGGGACTACATGAAGAGCGAAGGCATCCAGGGCA
>CAZRYP010000051.1:0-1661 GCA_964604295.1 uncultured Treponemataceae bacterium | reverse complement strand
AGGGCAGCTACTGCGTGGGGGGCATCACCGGCTACATGGCCGACATGCTCAAGGACGGGCTCTTCAGGAGCCTCTTCGACGTGCAGAGCTTCGACGCCGCGGTCACGGACTCGATCGCGGGCAACCCCTGCCACATGGAAGCCGACGTATCCTGGTACGCGAATCCCTTCAACAAGGGCTGCCTCGTCAACGACCTCGACGTGGTGGTGCTCGCCGCCCTCGACGTCGACGCGGACTTCAACGTGGATGTCCTCACCGGGCACGACGGCGTGCTCCGCGGCGCCTCGGGCGGCCATTCCGACACGGCGGCCGGCGCCAAGCTCTCCGTCATCACGATTCCCTCCATGCGCAACGGAGTCCCCTCCATACGGGAGAGGGTCCAGACAGTCGTGACGCCGGGGGAGACGGTGGATGTCATCGTCACCGAAAAGGGCATAGCCATAAATCCCCTGCGCGAAGATCTGCTGAAGAAAGCGAGGGAAGCGGGCCTGCCGGTCAAGGACATACGGCAGCTCAAGGCCGAGATCGAGAGGATGACGGGAGTGCCCGACGAAGTGGCCTTCTCGGACGAAATCGTGGGCCTCGTCGAGTACAGGGACGGCACAATCATCGATTCGATTCGAAAATTAAAATAAACAATGCCCGGCTTTTGCCGGGCACGCTTTTAGAGGGGTTTATCGTGAAGGAGAAAGGGATCATCATCGCAGCGATTCTCGTCGGTGCTTGGCTCGGCCATAAACTGAAGCTCCCTTCAGGCTATCTCACCGGCGGCATGATCCTCGGCCTTATCGCGAAGGGTGTGGTTTCGTCGAACATTGCCGCCAGCAACACGCTCTCCATCGTTTCCCAAATCCTGGTAGCATACGTCGTCGTCTCCAATTCCGACGTCGATATCATAAAAAAACATCCCGAAGTGATCCCTGTCGCCCTGGGCTACATAGCGATTCTCACTCTCTTCTGCTTCTGTCTTGCGCTCGTACTCAACAAAGTATTCCATTTCGACATCAGGACGGCCATTTTCGCGACAGCGCCCGGAGGTCTATCCGGTATGGCCCTCTCGATGACGGACAGCGGGGCGGAGACGCCCATATCTATGACCTTTCATCTTTTCAGGATGGTCCTTGTCCTTATACTGACGCCTCTTCTCGCGTCACTTTTCGTCAAATGAGCGCGAAAACCTTGGGAACGACCCTGTCTCCCGGCGGCAAGTTCCGCCTCGCTCTTCGCGATGAAAAACCCCTCCAAATAATGGGCACCGTCAACGCCTACGCGGCCATGATGGCGTCGCGCGTCGGTTACCGCGCCCTCTATCTTTCGGGCGCGGGCGTCGCGAATTACTCGTACGGCCTGCCCGATCTCGGTATGACGTCGCTTGAAGATGTGCTGACCGACACGCGACGCATAACCGCGGCCGTGGACTTGCCTCTCCTCGTGGACATCGACACGGGCTGGGGTGGCGCCTTCAACATCGCCCGAACCATCAAGCAGATGATCGCGGCGGGTGCCGCGGCCGTCCACATCGAGGACCAGGTGGCGCAGAAGCGCTGTGGACACCGCCCCAACAAGGCCATCGTCACCGCGGGGGAGATGACCGACCGCCTGAAGGCGGCGGCCGACGCCAAGACCGACCCCGGCTTCGTCCTTATGGCGAGGACGGACGC
>CAZRYP010000050.1:0-11732 GCA_964604295.1 uncultured Treponemataceae bacterium | reverse complement strand
GCTTCCAGGCCATCCGCATCGAGGTGAACGGCGAGTTCAGCTCCCTCGAGGCCTTCCTCTCGGGCCTGCCCTCCTGGCTCAAGCCGGGGGGAAGGGTCGCCATACTCTCCTTCCATTCGGGCGAGGACAGGAGGGTGGAAACAGCCTTCTCGGCCGGCCTCGGCCAGGGGCTCTACTCGTCAGTCTGCGGCGAGGTGATCCGGCCCGGAAGGGAAGAGCGCTACGGCAACCCCCGCTCGACCGCCGCGAAACTGCGCTGGGCCGTCCGGGCTTAGCCTTCATGCAGTTGCGGGCGGGGAAGCCATGCTACAATGCGGAATTCCGCATATGCCGGAATCTCCCCGCAAAGGGAAAACGGAAAGGCGAAGATGACTGAAAACAAGATAATGGCGATATTGCCCAACACGATGCTTGTCGACCAGGTAAAGCAGGTGCAACTGCGGACGGGTTTCGAGTTCCCCATCTTCCACAAGCAGGTGGAAGATGCCCTTGCGCTGGCCCGGGAGAGCATCAGGAAGGGAACGAAGGTGATCATCAGCAGAGGCCTTACCGCCACCTTCCTGAGGAATTACCTGGAAGTCCCTGTCGTGGAAATCGAGTACGACTTCTTCCAATTCGCCTATGCCCTGCGCAACGCCCTCAGCTTGTCCCGGAACGTGGCAATCGTAGGATTCATCGAAGCCTACCGGCTCGCCGAAAGGGCGATAGAATTCGTAGTGGAGAGCAGCGACCATGTCCAGGTCAGCATCCTTCCCGACGGCAGCCATGTGGAGCGGACCGTGAGGAAGCTGGGCGAGGAGGGAGTCAGGGTCTTCATAGGCGGGAACACCGTCGTCACGAAGGCCTTGGAACTGGGGTACAGGGGCGTATTCGTCGAGCCCGACGACAAGCTGATCGAAGCGGCGATCGCCAAGGCCGTCTACGAGCTGCGCATCTACCTGGACAGGGAAGAGAAGTTCGAGATGATCCAGGCCATCATCAACTGCGCCTCAAACGGCATTTTCGCCGTCGACAGCCAGGGTGCCATCTCCGTCGCCAACCCCCTGGCCCGCAAGTACCTGCAGATCTCCGAATCCGACGACTCGGGGAAGTCCATCCGGGAACTCATCCCCCAATCCAGGCTTCTCGGCACGATCACCACGGGGGAGGCCGTCGCCGACGATTTCATCTCCATCGGGAACGTCGAGCTGGTCATGAACTCGGCTCCCGTGATCGTCGACGGGGAAATACGCGGGGCCGTCGCGACCGTGCAGGAAGTCGGCCAGATCCAGGATCTGGACCACAAGATAAGGAAGAAGATGCTCCACAAGGGGCACATCGCCCAGAAGACCTTCGCCGACATCATCGGCGAGAGCGCCGCGATGAAGGAATGCAGGAAGGCGGCCCAGAATTTCGCCAAGGTGGACAGCACCATCCTCATCCTGGGCAAGACGGGCACGGGCAAGGAAGTCTTCGCGCAGAGCATCCACAACGCCAGCAAGCGGGCGTCCAAGCCTTTCGTCGCTGTGAACTGCGCGGCACTCCCTTCGAGCCTCCTCGAAAGCGAACTCTTCGGCTACACGAAGGGCGCCTTCACGGGAGCCCGCACCGAGGGCAAGGCGGGCATCTTCGAACTCGCCCACACGGGCACGATCTTCCTGGATGAGATCAGCGAGGTTCCCCCCGACGTGCAGGCCCGCCTGCTGCGCGTCGTGCAGGAAAAGGAGATTACCAGGATTGGAGACGACAAGGTCATCCCCGTGGATGTCAGGATCCTGGCCGCCACCAACCGAGATCTCATGAACGAAGTGAGGGAGAAGCGTTTCAGGGAGGACCTCTACTACAGGCTGAGCGTCCTGGAGCTGTATCTCCCACAGCTGTCCGACCGCAGGGAGGACATCCCCGCCCTCGTCCGCCATTTCGTGAAGACTATCTGCGCCAACGCCTCCATGCCCCCTGTTCCTGTCGACGCCGAGGCCCTGGAAATCCTCATGGGCATGCCCATGAACGGCAATGTCAGGCAGCTCTGCAACATCGTGGAGAAGGTCCTCGTCATTTCGAACTTCGACGCCTTCGACAAAGAAGGCCTGCTCAAGGCCGTCCGCGTCCACGAGGGCGCCCTCGACGGGGCGAAGGAACCGCTCCAGGCTTCCCCGCCGTCGCGGGTGCAGCCGAAACCGCAGTCCGGGGGAGGGGTCACGATTTCCGCCATGGAAAGGGAAATGATCCTCAGTGCAGTGGAAGAATGCGCGGGCAACAGGCTTTCCGCCGCCCGGAGGCTGGGGATAAGCCCCACGACCCTGTGGAGGAGAATGAAGGAAATGGGACTCTGCCCCTGATGAGGGGTTATTTCAATATGAAATATTCATTATGAAATGACCATTGCAATATGAAATAATATCCGAAACGAGGCCGGATACCACAAATTTTCCCTACACGCAACTTCCTTCCCGAGCTTGATTTACTTCACGAAGAAGATTCTTCGGGGATGGGCTGGCCTTTGGCATGGTTCCTGCAATATAGCGGTCATATGATGAAGGAATTCCCATGCTGAATACCGTCACGCTCGCGGGGCCTTACCCTGAGGAAGTCCCCGGCCTCCTGAGAAAGGAATTGCCAGGGGAACTGGAAATCAGGACGGTGAAGGACCAGGCCGGACTCGATGCCCTCACCGATATGGAACTCGTCATCCTGAGGACGCTGAGGATGGACGGAGCCCTGATCGCGGCCAACCCCTCGCTGAAGCTGATTCAGCGCTGGGGGGCCGGATTCGATACGGTGGACATCGAGACGGCGGGCAGGAATGGCATTCCCGTGGCGGTGGCCGCGAGCGTCAATTCCGGCGCGGTCGCCGAACATGCCATCCTCCTCATGCTGGCCTCCCTGCGCAACCTCGTCTCTCTCGACGCCAACACGAAAAAGGGCATCTGGGACAGGGCTACCTTCGCGCCGAGATCCTTCATGATCAGCGACAAGCTGGTAGGGCTCCTCGGCTGCGGCGCCATTGGCAGGCTCGTCGCGAAAAAGGCCGGAGCCCTGGGCGCCCAGGTCCAGTACTACGACGCCTTCCGCCTTCCCGAGGATGTCGAGAAGGGACTGGGACTGAGCTACGTCGATTTCGGGACCCTGCTCGAAACCAGCGACATCATCAGCCTCCATCTCCCCCTGACCGAGGGGACGAAGCTCATCATCGGGGCGAAGGAGCTGGCCCGGATGAAGAAGAGCGCCATCCTCGTCAACACCTCGCGCGGAGGTCTTATCGACGAAGCCGGGCTGGCTGCCGCGCTGCGGGAAGGCCGCCTCCTGGCCGCGGCCCTGGACAGCTTCTCGGAGGAACCCTATCCGTCCGACGGCCCCCTCCACGGCGTGGAAAACCTGATCATGACTCCCCATATAGGAGGGACTGTCGTGGACCTGACCCTCCCCATGGTCCGGAAGGTCGCGGAGAACATCCTCAGGGTGTACCGCGGACAGCCCCTGCCCAGGAGGGACATGGTCAATTCCGGCCTATGCCCCTATCCCGTCGAATGAGTACCAGGAGCG
This sequence comes from uncultured Treponemataceae bacterium, assembly GCA_964604295.1. Classification (GTDB taxonomy): domain Bacteria; phylum Spirochaetota; class Spirochaetia; order Treponematales; family Rectinemataceae; genus CAZRYP01. The sequence continues at coordinate 8,210 of CAZRYP010000050.1, read as the reverse complement.
ATGCGATGAAGAGAGATTACCTGTCTTTTGCCTGTTCCATAATCAGGGGAGGGACCAGCAAGGGTCTTTATCTCAAGGGAAACGAGCTGCCTGAAGCAGGAGCCCTGCGCGACAAGGTCATCCTCAGGCTCCTGGGCAGCCCCGACTTGCGCCAGATCGACGGCCTGGGCGGCGCCAACTCCCTCACTAGCAAGGTCTGCATCATCGGACCCTCGGAGAGGGAGGATGCCGATGTGGACTATACCTTCGGCCAGGTTTCGGTGGATAAAGCCAAGATAGATTGGCAGGGCAACTGCGGCAACCTGACCTCGGGAGTGGGCGTATTCGCCGTGAACCAGAATTTCGTGATTCCCCGCGAGCCCGAGACGACTGTCAGGATCTTCAACACGAATACCTCGAAACTCATCCATGTCAAAGTACCTGTGGAAGCGGGCCGCGCGCGGAGTTCGGGATCCTATTCGATCCACGGTGTTCCAGGCACGGGCGCGAAGCAGGAAGTGGAATTCTTCGACCCGGCGGGCGGGGTCACGGGCAAGCTCCTTCCCACGGGCAAGGCCCAGGACATCATCGATCTCGGCGAGAAGGGCAGGTTCACTATCTCCGTGGTGGATGCCGTCACCCCCGTCGTCTACCTGCGCGCCGCCGAATTGGGCCTGAAGGGCACGGAGCTCCCCACCGAAGTGGAAGCCATGCCGCGGGTTTTAGCCCTCATGGAAGAGCTGCGTTCGGTGGCCGCCGAGATGTCCGGCATCGTGGAGAAGCGCGAGGAAGCGACCGAGAAGAGTCCCGCCTTCCCCAAGGTGGGCTTCGTGAGCCCCCCCTGCGACTACGTGAATCCCGAAGGCAAGACGATAAAGGCCGGGGAAATCGACATCGTGGCAAGGCTGGGGTCGATGCAGAAAATGCACAGGGCGTATATGATCGGCGGGGCGGTGAGCACGGGCGCGGCGGCGCAGATTCCGGGCACCGTGGTCAGGGAAGCCTTGAGCGAGCGGGCCAGGATGAACGGCGGAAGCCTGATCATCGGCCATCCCTACGGTCCCATGGAAGTGGACATCGCGGGCGAGGGCGGGAACATCAGGAAAGTGACGGTCTTCCGCACGGCCAGGGTCCTCATGGACGGCATCGCCTATATCCCCGAAGAGACGCTGGCATGACCGGCGTCCTATCCGACACAAATATACGCGAGGTGCGCTGAATGGAAAAGAAATACGGAGACCTGCGTTCAGGCCTGGTCCTCCTGGCTCTCTGCCTCGTAGCCTATTTCTGGCTCATACCGACCCAGATCAAGGCCAAGGAAGACGTCGCCATCGGACCCGACTTCTTCCCAAGGCTCATGGTGATCTGCTGCGGCCTCTGCGCCGCCGGAGTCGCCGTACAGGGAGCCGCGGGGCTCAGGAAGGAAGGAAAGCTCAGCCTGGCCGCATTCGGGAATCCCGCCAACCGTGTCGACTGGAAATCCTACGCCAGGCACCTCCTGTTCCTGGCAGCGGCTCTCGCCTATCTCCTCGTCATGCCCTATTTGGGCTTCGTGATCGCCAGCGTCGTCTTCCTGACCTTCCTGTTGATGTTCTTCGGGCATTCGAAGCTCGGCTGGTGCTTTCTGCTTTCGGTCATCTTCGTTGCGGCGATCTATTTCATCTTTACGGTCGCGTTCAAAATTAGCTTTCCGAAGGGCCCCCTGGGGTTCTGAGCGGCAGGAGATACAACCATGAATTTACTATTGGAATCAGCCCTGCAGTTCGTCTCCATCCAGGTGCTCCTCGGCATCGTGGCGGGCGTCATCGCGGGCATCATAGGCGGAGGCTTGCCCGGGATCAGCCCCAGCATGACGATTGCCCTCCTCCTTCCCATCAGCCTCTACCTACCGACTCCCGTCGCCATCGGGCTTATGATGGGCGCCTACCAGGGAGCTATGTTCGGAGGCTCCATCTCCGCCATCCTCATCAACACGCCGGGCACGGCAAGCGCCGCGGCCACGACCCTGGACGGCTACCAGATGGCTCTGAAGGGCCAGTCCGGCAAGGCCCTCAAGATGGCGCTCTATGCCTCCTGCACGGGCGGCATCATCGGAACCGTCATTCTCCTCGCCATGGCCAAGCCCCTCTCGACGATAGCGCTGAAGTTCGGACCGCCCGAATACTTCGGCCTGATGCTCCTCTCCCTGGCCCTGATCGCCGGCATCTCGGGGAAATCCCTCCTCAAGGGTCTCGCGTCGGCCTGCATCGGACTTCTCCTGGCGACGGTCGGCATGGACCCCATCTACGGCACGAGACGCTTCACCTTCAGGAACATCAACTTAAGCGACGGCATCCAGACCCTCTCGGTCTTCATCGGCGTTTTCGCCCTCACGGAACTTCTCACGCAGCTCTCCCAAGGGCGGGCAGCCCTCTACAGGAAGGCCGACCCTCTCGCCCTCGTGGACAACAAGCTCTCCTTCAAGGAATTCTGGGGCCAGCGTGTCAACCTCGTCAAATCGAGCGTGATCGGCGCCTTCATCGGGGTGCTCCCCGGCATCGGCGGCAGTACCGCCTGCTTCGTATCCTACGCGGAAGCCCAGCGCCGCTCCAAGCATCCCGAAAAATTCGGCACGGGGATACTGGAAGGCATCGCCGCTCCCGAGGCGGCCAACAATGCCGTCTGCGGCGGCGCTCTCGTGCCCCTGCTGACGCTGGGCATTCCGGGAGACGTCGTCACGGCGATTCTCGTGGGAGCCCTCATCACCCACGGGATCAAGCCGGGTCCCCTCCTTTTCATCGAGGACATCGGCAGCGTGTATACCGTCTACATAGCCCTCTTTCTCGCGGTGGTCGCCCTCCTCTTCATCGGCCGGCTCGGGATACCGGTATTCGCGAAGATCGTCAAGCTGCGCAAGGCCACACTCCTGCCGATGATCTTCGTCGTCTGCGTCGTGGGCACCTACGCCAGCCGAGGCAACATATTCGACACCATCCTCATGGTCCTCTTCGGCGCGGTGGGATTCACCATGAACAAGAACAAATTCCCGATACCGCCTCTCATCATCGCCTTCGTCATCGGGAGCCAGTTGGAAACCAGCCTGCGGCAGAGCCTCATCCTCTCCGACTACAGCATTTCCATCTTCTTCACGCGGCCGATATCGCTGGTGCTGATGGTCGTATCGATAGTCTTCTGCGTATTCATGGTTCGCCGCAACAGGAAGCTCGCCGGTAAAACCACCGTCGTCATCAACGACAGCGGCGAGAAGGAAGAGGAATGATCTTCGGTTCCATTTTAAGCCGCGCATACATGGCCAAGGCCGGGCGCGGCATGATTCACCATAAAGGAGATTTTGGAATGAAAAAGAGAAATCTGGCGCTATGCCTGGCTCTGCTCGCCATTCTGCCCGCTCTCGCCTTCGCGGCTCCCGGATTCCCGGTCAAGCCGGTCGAAGTGATCGTCGGTTTCGCCGCCGGCGGCGGCACCCATCTTGCGGCCGAACTGCTCACCCCCGAAGCGTCCAAATTCCTCGGACAGCCCATCCAGGTGACGACCAAGCCCGGCGCCGGCGGCGCCATCGGCGCCACCGCGGTCGCGACCGCTAAGTCCGATGGCTACACACTCCTGTACGCCACCATGTCGCTACCCATCTCCCTCTACATGGATTCCGTCGATTTCGGCGAGAACGATTTCGTGGGCGTGGCCCTGGCGAGCAACGTCGCCCCCCTCCTCGCGGTCAAGGCCGACGCTCCCTTCAGCAACGCCAAGGAAATGAAGGCATGGATCGCCGCCAACCCCGGCAAGTTCTCCTGGTCCCATCCCGGCGTCGGCTCCACCCTCCACGTGCTCGGCGCGAACATGCTCTATGCTATGGAAGTGACGAAGCAGGTCAAGGAAGTGCCGTTCAAGGGCACCAACGAAGGCATCAGCGCGGTGCTCGGCGGCCACGTCACCGCGGTCTCCTCCTTCCCCGCGACGGTCCTGGAGCAGGTAAGGGCGGGCAAGATGAAGATCATCGGCGTCTCGAGCCCGACCCGCATTGTGGAGTTGCCCAATGCCCCGACCTTCGTCGAGCAGGGCTTCAACGCCATCCTCACCTCCACCCGCGGCGTCTTCGCCCCCAAGAAGACCCCCAAGGATGTGCTCGCCATACTGGACGTCGCCTTCGGCAAGATCATCCAGAGCCCGGATTTCCAGAAGCGCGCCATCACCCTCGGCGAGCCGGCCGTCTACGCCAATTCGGCGGAGTTCGACCGCATGTACCACGAGCAGTGCGTCATGATCAAAGCCCTGCTCAAAGAGATCGGCCTCACCAAATAAGCTGCCCTTCGGCGTCCCGGCCTCGCGGCCGGGGCGCGCTTTCCGGTTCCCGCGATCATTCCCGCATCCACCACAAGGAGATACCTATGCCCAACGTCGGATTCCGCGTCTTCACCGCCATCTCGAGGCCGGACAAGACCCTCATAGAAAAATTCCGCGACATTCCTGTCGCCAACATCTGCGACAACATGGGACGGATCTATTCCGTCGATGCCTCGATCAAGCCCTACAACAAGGTCCGCCTTCTCGGACCGGCCCTGACCGTCAAGGTGCCCCTCGGCGACAACCTCATGTTCCACAAGGCCATGGAGATGGCCCAGCCAGGCGACATCATCGCCGTCGACGGGGAAGGCTGCATGGATCATTCACTCTGCGGCGAAATAATGTTTCGCACCGCCATGAAGCGCGGAATCGCCGGCTTCATCGTCAACGGCTGCATCAGGGACGTGGAAGCCCTCCGCGATATGGATTTCGCCGTCTACGCCAAGGGCGTCCAGCCCAAAGGCCCATACAAGAATGGCCCCGGCGAGATAAACGTCCCAATATGCATCGGTGGCCAGGCCGTCCTGCCCGGAGACATCCTCGTTGGCGACGCCGACGGCGTCGTCGTGATACGGCCGGCCGACGCTCCCGACGTGTACGAGAAGGCGTCCAGGCACAACGCGATGGAAGCCGAGAAATTCAGGAAGATCGAGGAAGGCACGCTGGACAAGTCGTGGATAGCCGAGACCCTGACCAAGAAGGGCTGCGAAGTCATCTGAACTCGCGAGGACAGGGAGAAGGAAGGCACATGAACATAGTCGAAAAAATCATCGCTTCGCATCTGGTGGAAGGAAAGCTCGTCGCCGGCGCCCAGATCGCGATCCGGATCGACCAGACCCTGATGCAGGACGCCCTTGGCACGATGGCCTGCCTCCAGTTCGAAGCGATGAACCTGGAAAGGGTAAGGACGGAGTTCTCCATCCTCTATGTGGATCACAACACCCTGCAGACGGGATTCGAAAACGCCGACGACCATCTCTTCCTCAGGACCTTCTGCGCGAAATACGGTCTGCATTATTCCCGGCCGGGCAACGGCATCTGCCACCAGATCCATCTGGAGCGCTTCGGCGCCCCGGGCAAGACCCTCCTGGGCTCGGATTCCCACACGCCGACCTGCGGAGCCCTGGGCATGCTCGCCATCGGCGCAGGCGGCCTGGACGTGGCGGCGGCGATGGGACAGGGAACTTACCATCTGACGATGCCCTCCGTCATCAAGGTCGAACTCCGGGGCAGGCTCCAGGGCTCGAGCGCCGCCAAGGATATAATCCTCAAGCTTCTCGGCATCCTCACGATAAAGGGCGGGGTGGGCAAGGCCATCGAATACGCGGGAGAAGGCCTGGCCGGTCTTTCGGTATACGAGCGCGCCACGATCACGAACATGGGCGCCGAACTGGGCGCCACTTCCTCGGTATTTCCTTCCGATTCGCAGACGAAGCGCTTTCTCGAAGCCCAGGGAAGGGCGGAATCCTTCGCGGAGCTCGGCGCCGACAATGACGCGGTATACGAGAGGGTTATCGTCATAGACCTGGACGAGCTTCAACCCCTGGCCGCAGCGCCCCACAGCCCCGACAACATCGTCCCGGTTTCCGAACTGCGGTCGGTGAAGGTGGACCAGGTCTGCATTGGATCCTGCACCAACTCCTCCTATTCGGACATGATGAGGGTCGCGGCGGTGCTCAAGGGCAGGACGGTGTCGCCCGATGTTTCCCTCGTAATCTCGCCCGGCTCCAAGCAGGTGCTCAATATCCTGGCCGGGAACGGCGCCCTCTCCGACATGATCTCTGCCGGGGCCCGGATCCTGGAGAGCGCCTGCGGCCCCTGCATCGGCATGGGCCAGGCCCCGGCGGGCGGCGCCGTGTCCCTGCGCACCTTCAACCGAAATTTCGAGAAGAGGAGCGGGACGGCCGACGCCAAGGTCTATCTCGTGAGTCCCGAAACGGCCGTCGCCTCAGCGCTCACCGGATGGATAAGCCCCCTTGAGGCCGTGTGCGAGACACCGCGCGTCCCCATGCCCGAGCGCTTCGCCGTCAACGACAACCTGGTGGATGCCCCTCCCTGCGGGCAGGGAGAGTGCCGGGAAGTCATCCGCGGCAGGAACATAAAGCCCTTTCCGATGTTCGAGGCCATGGAGGAGAGCATTTCGGGAACCGTCCTCATCAAGACGGGCGACCATGTCACCACAGACCACATCATGCCGGGCGGAGCCGAGGTCCTGCCCTACCGCTCCAATATCCCCTATCTCGCGAAGTTTTGTCTCATACGCTGCGACCCGGACTTTCCCGTGAACGCGGAGAAATTCGGCGGCGGCTTCATCCTGGGAGGGGTCAATTACGGACAGGGCTCCTCGCGGGAGCACGCGGCGCTGGTTCCCGTCTGGATGGGCGTCAGGGCTGTCATCGCGAAGAGCTTCGCCAGGATCCACAAGGCCAACCTCGTCAACTCCGGCATCATTCCCCTGGAATTCATGAATCCCGCCGACTACGACAGGATCGAGAAATTCGACAGCCTCGTCTTCAGGAATATCCGGACATCCATGAGGGAGGTCGGGGCGGTAGTCGGTCTCGATACGACGAAGGGGTTCCAGTTCCTCCTGAAATGCGACGTTTCCGAACGCGAGCGGGGCATACTGGCGGCGGGAGGCATGGTGCGCTATGTCCAGGCGGGAAAGGCATAGGGCCGGCGCGGCATTGCGGCGCCGTGGGCTTAGCCGCCCCGGCGCCATGGATCTTGTCTAGCGGCGCCGCCGTCCATAGCCCCCGGCACGGCTGTCCTTGGCGTTCGGCGCCCCGGAGCAGTATATTAATATTCCTTAATATAAGGAGTATGCATGAAAAAGCTCATTATAATTCTGGCCGCGGCCGCGATAATGGCCGGCACCGCCCAAGTCCTAGCCCAAGCACAACCGCGAGTTCTAGTCCAGGCCGCAAAACCGGCCCTCATCAGCCCCAAGGCCGCGCGCGAACTCCTTGCAAGCGACAAGACGAGCCTTCTTCTGGATGTGCGCACGCTCGAGGAATTCATCGCGGGGCGAATCGCGGGTTCTGTCCTTCTGCCCTATGACCGGATCACCGCCGCGAGCGCCGCGGCACTCATCGGCCCCGACAAGGACAGGACGGTGATCGTGTATTGCCGGACCGGCCGCAGGAGCGAGATCGCGGCGGCCACCCTCGTCTCCCTCGGCTACAGGAAGGTCCTGGACTTGGGCGGAATCGTTTCCTGGCCCTATGGCACCATCAAGGGCGAACCGAAGGTCAAGTGACGGGCGTCGTCTCCGGCAGGGCGCGCTTCAGGCCGGTTCTGGAGGCCATCATCTCCCCTTCCTTGATTTTGTAGATCTCCTCCACCGCGAACTGGAGCTTCGTGACGACGTTCCTCTGCGTGAGGGGATAGAGGTAGTAGGTATTGTCGGTGGTGGACAGGTCCAGGCAGTCGCCCTTCTTCCCCAGATAATTGAATTCGATATGGAGGCTGTAGAGGGAGAGCGGCTTTTTTTCCAGCACCAGATGTTCAGTATCGTTGAGTTTTTCCAGGACGAAGCCGTCGGCTGAGTGGGTGAGTGTCGCCTCGCCCAGGTCGATGTAGCCCTTGGCGTTGGGAAGGGATTCCACCCTCACCCTGTCCATGAAGAAGTAGCTGCCATCCTCCACCTGCCGGCGCACCTGGGCGCGCTCCCACTCGAACCAGTCGGGAATGTGCGGGAATTCCGTGATTCCCTCCGCGGCCGACAATTCGCCCAGCACGCTCATCTTCCAGCGCTTGCCGCAGTGTTCGCACCAGAGCTCGTCCTTGTCCGAAGCCATCCTGGATTCGGTCAGGCAGCTGGGGCACTGGTAGAGGATATGGTGCAGGCCCTTGGCCCGGTCGGGATGATCGATGACGATGCCATTTTC